>JAPLFH010000043.1 GCA_026390815.1 Ignavibacteriales bacterium
TCACCTCCATTGATATATAATTCTCCGTTGCTAATAAGAGAAGATCCATTTAGAAAAAGAAAATAAGAAGGTGGATCTATTGTTAAATCATTTCCGGCAACAATTAAATTTTCTTCAACTAAATAATGACCTTGTAAATAATTGCTGGTAATACTTCCTCCTATTACCTCCATATTTTCAAAGAAACAATTAGTATAAAGAAAATTGCCTTGGTAGGGTGAACAATCCTTACAAATTATTCCACAATACGCATTCTTGAAATGAGCAGCATAAACATAAAAGAATGAACCGGGATATAGCCTTATTCCATTTATTTTTTGTTCAGAAATAAATGGTGACTGAAAATCAAAAATAACATTGTTTGGGTTCCATGTTGTTGTTGATGTTAACTGTCCGTAAACATTCAGGACAGAATTATTCAGTAAATTCAACTTTGCAATGGGATTTGTTGTATTGGTAATTATTGTAAGTGTTACGCCGCTTGGTACAGTTAAATCACTTTGTATGTTTACATTACCTGTAAAATTTAATCCATTAGTACAACTTGTAAATGTAACATCCGAAGCTGAAATTGTACCATTGTTTACTGCAATACCGTTATATGCAGAATAAATATCAGCATGATTTATTGTTAACGATGCATTGGAATTTACTTTTATTCCATTCTGAGTTGTTGAATTTGGAGAAACAAAATTTAATGTAATCTTTGAGGATGGAGTTCCATTTGCTATTAATGTACCACTTACAATAAGTGAAGAGTTATTATTAAAGATTAAATTTACTCCTGGGTTAATAGATAATGTTACACCAGCAGCAATAGTAATATTATTAGTAATATACCATTTACCAGCAACTAAAGTTGCATTAGAAGTTATTGTATCATTATTAGTATAAATATCAAGGTAATTTGTACCATTAAAATTTCTAATATTTTTAACTGCAAAGCCGCTAGTTACATTTTGCACATAATTCTGTGCGGAAGAAATATTATAAAAATTGCTATTAGGATTTGTGTAAAATGTAAAATCCTTATTTGAATTTGGCGTAAAGAAAACAGAGTTGCTCCCTTTATCTCTATTAAAGTAAGGTCCCTGGATTTCTTCACTACCAGAAATTTTTCTTATTTCAAGACTGTCTAAACCAGCAAGAGGATCAGGAATGCCTGTATTTTGAACCCTATCTGATAATTCTTGCCAAATCCATTTACCATGAGCTGCTTCAATATCTATTGGTTCTTTTCTTCTATTGATATAGTTGGAGTTAATTGAATTTTCAGAAACATGCCAAATTAAAACACCACCCAAATTATAATCCACGGGCCAATTTTCTGTCCATCGATTCAATAATCCCTTTTTATGTAATGTAATATAAAATTTTTCATTTTGCCATGCATATGAAGGTATTGTGGGTGTATATTTATATCCATAGTTCGTTGTTCCCGAATAATAATCGTTTATTGATGGGGAAATATCACCTGTAATAGGAGTTACTGTTCTCCAACCTTCAACTTCACAGAACCAAGGATTATATGGTGATGGTATTCCGTTAAATCCAGGAATACTTGCCATTACTTCAAAGCCCCCTAATGAATAATGATTATAATAGCCAAAATAATTATGGTCCATATCCGGAAAATTGAATAAAGAATGGCCCATTTCATGAAAATATCCTGAAAGATAATCATAAACTCCATGTTGCATATCTCTTAAATCCATCCTACCGGTTATAGCTTTATTATTACTAGACAAATAACCCGAACCATCGATTTTTATAAAACTACCACCAGGAGTTAAATCATTAGTTGTAAAAATTGCGTTAATCGGTAATCCTACTGTTCCACGGTATCCGGAATAATTAAGGAATGTAAATATTACATAATCAACAATTCCATCGTCATCGCCTGAATTAGGAATTCCGTCAGGTCCGTTATTATCAAAACTGCCAAAATTATAATCATCATCTGCCTGTTGAAGGATATCTTGACAAAGAGTAGCTTGTACAACTTCAGCCGACCAATCATATGGCACTCTTGAGATATATGCATGTATCCCATCATCACCTTGTGTTAGAACTTTGGTTAATTCTACATGAAGATTCCCAAATGTTGCTTTGGAGAAATATTCTGACATTAATTGTTGAACATTGGAATATCGAAGACCTGATGGAATAATAGAAACCTGACCAGTATCAGCGCAGTAAATAATAATAGGTCTTATTGTACCTGCTGTAATTGTTGGTGAAGACCCTCCTTCCATTGTTAAACATTTAGTGTTTGTTTGAGCTTGATTAAAACAGGTCATTAATAAGAAAAATAAAAATGTAAAAACAATATTTTTAGCTAATAACATGATCAATCCTCCTTTCTGATTTAAAATTATATATATAAATTATTCCTATTATTTTATTACCATCATTTTAATAATTGATCTATTACTTTCCGTTTCCAATATGCAGAAATACACACCCGAAGAAACCAGCATTCCGTTACTGTTTTTGCTGTTCCAATTAATAAAATAATGTCCTTTATCTTTGTATCCTTTTTCAATTACTGCAACTTGTTGTCCTTGTAAATTGATAACTGATAAAATAATTTTTGATGAAGAATTAATTTTATATTCAATTGTAGTTTCTGGATTAAAAGGATTTGGATAATTTTGAAATAATTGGAAGTCCTTATTTAGTTTTTTATAGTCATTGTTTACTGTTGTAACTGTATCGCCATTTTCATCAACTAATAATTTACTCAGCCAGATATCCCATGTGCTGTCGTGAGCACTTGCAAAATATAGTTTCCTTCCATCAGCAGTAATCCATGGATTTGATTGCCAATTATTATCAGCTGTGACTTCTGAATCCATTATTTTGTTCAAATTTAATATCATCGGAAGTTTCCATCCTTGTTTAACTGTGTCATAATAGTTTACTCCAATATCATTTCCATCTTTTACATTAAAAAATCCTTCAAAGTATATTTTTTTTCTGCTGGCAGGTAAGCTTACAGCACCAAAAGATTCTAAAAAATTATACATATCGACCCAATTTGAAGGACCCCAAACATTAAGACTATCATTCCATTCAGAAATCCTTGGTAAACTTGGATACCTAATCCAGTATAGGTACTTATTATCTGGTGTCATGCAAGCCCAATCGTCTGTCCCGCTATTAATATTTGGTCCTAGATTTTTTCTCCGCCCCCATTCCTGTTTAATTGTATCCCAATCACTATAATATAGATCCCATCCACCATAACCATCGGGCAATCCATAGTCTCTGAAATATAATCTTTTTCCGTCAGGAGAAATTGAGGGACCATCCACAAGTCCAGTATTCCAGTCCGCTTTTACTCTTTCAGGTTTTGACCAGACAGAATCTTTCCAGATTGATTTATGAATCCCGCTTTTGGCTGAATCGGAACCATAACTATAATATAATGTCTTTCCGTCTGCAGTTACAGTAGGACAATTAGCATAATGATATTTATCCGGTGTTAATTCTTTTATCTTTACAGGATTGCTCCATTTTTCCGGTGCAGGTTCCCAAGGATCTGTGTAGAACATCCGTGCTTCGGACCAGTTACTGGCTCCTGCTGAATTTCTTGCATTCATCCTCCAATAATAATGCTTACCATATTGTAAAGGTCCAATTTTAAATATAGTATCTGTTATTGTTGAATCATCAAGAATTAATATTAAAAAATTTTCTTTTGCTGATAATTGAAGGCGATAACTTGATGCGCCAATAGATGAATTCCATTTAAAATTAAATGCTACAGGTACAGTTTCAAAAAAAGTAGGATATATAAGGTTAGGTGGCAATGGTATTGCTATTTGTCCCAAGACAGGCTTAAGTAAAAAACAAATAAAACACAACATTAAACAAATTAAATATTTTCTTGTTGATTTTTTTTCCATTTGTTTAACCTAAATTTTAATAATAATATTTAGTAGTTGCTTTATTTACTTACATTAAATAAAAATAATTTTAAAACAAGAACGAAGCATTTATTAATTACTCCGCTTCCTAATACTTCAATATAAATATCACCTGTAAATTAATCTATTGTATATTCTTCAGAAGGAATTGATGAAACCTGAAAAATCTGAGAGAAAATACTAACTGGAAAAAGAAGTACTAACAAGAATTTTTTCAATGATCCACCGAAAAAAATATGGATTGCATCCCAAACAGTTTTATAATAATTAGCCGGCTGCCATATAATATAATAATTTAAAATAGCAGCCGGTTTTAAACTTAGTTAACCAGGTATTTTATTATGGTGCAACAATTTTTAACATATCCGACTGTTGCCCAACCTGCTGATCATCGCAAAGATAGTATGCATAATACAATCTCTCTTCAGGCAGGTTTGCATTCAGCTTCTGCCTGTTGTCTTCATACGGTGAAGAAGTATCAACCGCAAGAAAAGTAAAATCAGGTTCGCTTCCTCTTTTTGAATAGATCTTTACTCCATTCATTTTTTGTTTATCAAAACTTACAACAGCGCTGCCGCCTAATATTTTACCTTTAAGTGTTGGTTTAATTGTTTCTAAATCTTCGCCTGTTTCTGCTGTTCCTATAATGCCAAGCTCAAGTCCCATTGCCTCTGTGTAGCCGTTAGAGGATTTTATTTTCTGTGCAATCCTTCTTATTTCAGCAATGGCAAGCGCTTTTTTTGCAGCGTTATTTTCAACTGTGGCTTTGCTTTCTGCTTTCTTTAAGTTCATATCAGCATAAGCAGTTCTGTGGCTGGCTATAATGGCTAAAGTATTATTTGTTTCTTCTGCTGTTATACCCAGTAATGTAGTTATGCCCGGAAGCTTTGTAACGAATGTTAGTTCGTGTGCATCAAGACTGCCGTCTTTTGTTGGAATGTAATCCATTTTCATTAACTCCTCAATTGTTAAAAATATTTATTAATTATTTTTTGATTAAGAAAAGGAAGATGTAAGGAATTGGAATAATACAGAGGTTATTCCCCAGTCAGAAAATCTATTTATATAATCTTTCATATATATCCCACGCTTATATAATAAAGACAATGTAATTTGTACAGAACAATTTTCTGGAAACAAGTTAGATTTAAAAAATAAAACATGCAAGGGAGAAATAAAATTTTACCGACAATAAAATACTCTCAACCTTTGCCATGGATTAATTTTAAATAATCAGCACAAAATAATTTTAACCATGCAGCCACATAATACCATAGAGCGGCAAGATGCACGGTTGATCCCGCTAGCTGGATTGACGGATGATGGAAAATGGAAAAAGCTTATAAATATTTTTGCATAAAAAACAAAAAGTTAACTGACAATATTATAATAATACCCACAAGGAAGACATTTAGACCTTGCCGTATGAATGTAACGTATGATTTGTTTTTTGTCACCTCAGCTGTTTTTTTAAATTTACTTCTTTCTGAGGCGACATATGTCGTTATTTGAGTAAAACCATTTTCTTTACATTTCTAAATTCTTTCCCATTTACTCCACTTACATAAATAGAATAAAAATATACACCGGAGCTTAATCCTGATCCATCAAATGAAATTTTATATTGCCCAGGGGATTGAGATTTTTCGTAAAACTGTTTTATTACCTGTCCCAACGAATTATAAATAATCACTTTTACATTAGCAGTATTTGGCAGTGAATATTGAATATTAGTTTTTGGATTGAATGGATTTGGATAGTTCTGAAATAGTTGGTAATCAGAAATTTCTAAATTTGTTTCATCACCAGATACAGATGTTGGTTGTAACAACTGAAACTTCACCGCATCTGCCCGAAGGACAATACTGGGAATTGATGTTCCAACATCCATAACTTTAACTTCAACTTGCTGACTGTCCGGTAGATTGTATTGTCCCAGAGAAACCCAGTTTCCACTTCCCTTGTTTTGGTCAATAAAACAGGAACCAATGCTATCCGTTCCAACCTGGATAATATATAACGCATTAGTTGTTGAATTTACAGTTGTGGGAACAATTTCAAAAATCTCGTAAATGCCTTTTCTTTTCAATACTGTTTTGAAAGAAGCAAAAGCTCCTTGCCCTAAAATTCCAAAACGACTTGATGGACCCCAAGCCTGAGCAACGCTTTTTGCCCAGGTGCCACTCTCACTATAAAAAGTGCTGTCCTCATTATCAACAATTGTAAAGTAAGTCTGGACAGATATTTTAACTGGAAGAGTATAAATCGGATTACGTGAATCATTGCTTTTAAAAACTAATGTGTCATTAAATTCACCGCTTTTGTTTCCATAAAACTTAAGGAAGATATTCACCGATTTCATTCCGTTGATTACAATTGGTAATTCATTTATGGAAATAAGATTTTCGTTGGCAGTGGAAATGCTTGTGATGGTTAAATCATTTCTCCCCTGATTTTGAACCTGGAGAGAATAAGTAGCAGTATCACCTTCACTGATTGGACCAAGCTGCAATTGCTTTTCCCGAATGTATAATGATTTATCTTTTATCAATGCTGAAAATTTCATGGCATCGGCGGATAAAATTTTTCCAACCTGATCTTTACCATAAGCAATCATCTGAATATAACTATCAGCACTGGCATCTAATTGGGATGTGGAAATATAAGTCCAGTCATTTTCGGAAAATGGTCCATTCAAATTTATTGTTTCATTTATCCGTCCATTGGAAAATATCTTAAACGTTAATTTGACTGCTGGATTGTTGGTCTTAGGAATCTGCATCCAAATATTATATAAACCTGATTTTTGAATTCCAGGTTTCCAATTTACTTTAGCACTATCCTTTGCGCCAAGCGTACATTGCCGGGAATCTGTTCCCCAAGAGCGCAACGAACTTGTTGTCCAGTTACCACTTACTTCATCATACATTTTATCAAGATTGTCAATATAAATATCATCAGGTAGGTAATTGAGGAATTTAGTAGAAAGGTTGCCCATTGTATCAGTTACTGCAACTCCAACTTTTGCAATTGAAGATACAGGAAACTCCATTGATGTACTCCAGTGGTTCTCAGATAAATTATTACATGGAACAACAAAGTACTGTTCATAAATATCTTTAACTGCTACAAAAGGTTCAGCTTGAAAAATATTCTCATCAGTATGAATGTAAAATCTTACATTCGATCCAGATTGCGCGACTATAACATCTAAAACAGGTGCAGTTGTATCTTGTCCTTTTCTCCACTTTTGCATAGCCTCAACGGCAGTACAATAGCTGAATTTGACAGTCGGGTATTTTGCAGCAGAAATATGTGCAAGACTATCAATTCTTTTCATGTTATCAGGGAAATCGGCTTCAGGAAGATGAGCCCAGAGGCAGGGGACTTGATCAACTCCGTTTTTAGCTTTTGCAAAAATCTGATCCATAAGTTCCTGAGTCATACTTCCCATATAACGAGAACGGGTATTCCAGCTTTTGCCATTTCCTGGTAATTGATAATTAGACAGCGAAGGATGAAACGGAACAAATTCTTTTGATGCTTTGGACCAGTCGTAAACATTATCTATCGGTTCAACAATGCTTGTTCTAACATTAGGATAATCATTGTGCAAACAATATGGCACTAATTTATCCAGATAGTTTTGCCATTCATTACCCATATAATGCCAGCCGCTGCGGAAAGAAACCGGGAAAGTATTTTCTTCAAGAAGGAATTGAGCGAGAGTAACATCAAAATCTTCTTTGCATTCACTAAAATTTTTTGCCTGGTTCCAAAAATATTTACCATCCTGGTTATAATCTGTCCAGGCAAAAGTGTGATAATGCAAAGAAAGTTCATCACCTAAAGCTTTTACTTCTTCCCCATGATATTTTTTCATTGCATAAATTGTAATTGTATTTGGTACCGGAATGTTTTTGTTTGTTCCTAATCTAAATGCATTACCAGCCATCATCCACCATGTCATTTTCATTGTTTGTCCGTATGAATCCTTAAATTGCTCTCTGAACTTGGGATCCATTACTTTATAAGCGTTCATTTGGGGGTCATCATAAAGACTTATATTGAATGTACAATAATTTTTTGTGACATCTAATCCATCCCAGATTGCTGTATCTGAACCGAGGACAAGATAAACTTTTCCCTGTGCGTAAATAGATTGGAATGAAGACATCAGGATAAAAATAAATGCAAGTAATAATTTGTTGGTTTGTTTCATTGTTTTACGAGTAATAGTTTTTTTTGATTACAAATTAAATAAGAAATTAGTTTTTACAAATTATTTTCCTAAAGTTTAATTAAATAAAAAGTGTAGCGTTCTAACAATTTGAACTAACCGGAAAATATTTTAGGAAAGGTTTTTTTATGTTAATCGATTAGCTATGCAAGTACAAATTTTGGATTGGTTAACAATTGATTTGGGAAATTTTTAGAATGAGTGCTGTGTGAAGTTTTGCAAGTATTTTTTTTCTAAGTGCAGCATTAAGATATTCAAATAAAATTGAGCGGTGTTACCACCGCCCGTAGAAAAGAATTATTTTCCACCTCTTTTACCTTTTGGACCAGTGCCATCACAAACACCAGTGCCTGTTCCCATACCTTGTCCATTCCCGCCTTTTAATCCTTGACCTTTACCAAAACCATGTTTTTTTCCAGTTCCATCTTGTGGACGAACATAATCAGGATCCTTACCATTAGGAATCCCATCACCATCGCTATCGATGGAAAGATCATTTATTCCATCACCATTTGCATCAATAAATCCACGCATTCCACCGTTGCCCTTTTTATTTTTTGGACCAGTATAATCAGCATCCTGTCCGTTAGGAATTCCATCACCGTCATGATCCGGTGCGTTATCGTTAAAGCCATCACCATTGTTGTCTACAAAACCTGCTCCGTGCTGCATTGGTTTGTTATCATTTCCCATATTTTGGGCAGAAACGTTTGAACTAAAAAAGATAAAAGTAAAAAGTGCTATTATCATAGCGGCTAATTTCATCTTTTGTGTTTTCATTTTATTACTCCTTTTTTATTAAAAAATTTTATGTATGTGCTAACACGATTCTTTTTAGTCAACCATCGTGCCGAATGATTTTTCTACTAAAAACTAAATTTAAATTTATACTTTCGACTAATCGGTCGAATTTTATTGCAATGTTTGTCGAGAATGAACCATAACTGATTTCATTTCATTTGATCTGACAATGAAATACAATATTAACCTGCGGAATAATTATTGAGCATTTCATTATCTTGTATCACGATTATTGATGAGTTAGATGAAAACGAACATTACAGTTAAACCAAAATACCTGGTATTTATTTCGCTCACTCTGGCTTTCATCCTGGTGATTGTGACATTCATGGATATTTACCAGGGACAAAAGGATATTTACCAGACTAAGACTGAAGAAGCGGTTTCTTTACTTAGAGCGGTTCAGAAAGCAAGCGAGAATGCCTATATAAGTAATCAGGAAGTTGAGAAACTGATTGCAGACAAATTAATAAACACTTCAAATTTTATTTCCAAATTAGAAGCCCATAAAAAACTTTCTACCACGGAGTTAAACAGCATTTCAACTTCAACAGAAATTGATCACATCTTTCTCTTTTCTTCAGAAAAAAAGTGGGAAGGATTAAATACCAACACGCATTATTCCGAACTAAACATTACTGGTGTTTTATCTGATGAAATAGATTCCTTGATTGCCGGAAAGTATGATTATTTTGTTTCCACATCCATTAATGATATGGAAGACAAACAGCATTTCTTGGTAATTCATAAAAGAGAAAGTGGAAAAGGATTTATTGCTGTATCCATCGAAGCAGAACGTCTTCTGGAATTCCGTAAGAAAATTGGCATTGGTAAACTCTTCCAAAAAATTGCCGATGAGGAAGATATAAAATATGTTGTAATTCAGGATGAAGAAGGAATAACTACTGCGAGCGGAGGTGTAAAAGAATTAAGCTCAATTGCAAAAGATAATTTTCTGGAAGAAATACTATTACAAAAAAAACTTGCAACACGGGAATTATCATATCAGAATGAAAAAATTCTTGAAGCAGTAAAACCATTTAGAGTGGGAAGCGAAATCCTTGGTGTTATAAGAATTGGTGTTTCACTAAAATCTGTCGATAATTTAATTCATCGTACCGTACTTAGAAGTGTTATCATTTCAGCTTTTCTTCTCTTAACCGGCGTAATTATAATCATCCTAATTACAAATAATCAGAACTACTCCATCTTAAAGAAAGAGTATCAAAGAATTCAAACTTACACAGGAAACATTCTTGAAAATATGTCTGATGGTGTTGTAGCGGTGGATTCAAAAGGGAAGATTAATCTGTTTAATAAAGGAGCAGAAAATATTTTTGAATTATCTGCAGAAGCAATCCTTGGGAAAAAATGTGGTGATGTTATAAATTCTCCTGAAAGTTTAATTGATAAAACGCTGCTTACCTGGGAACCAATTGATTATTGGGAGCATACTATTACAACAAAAAATGGTAAAGGAATTATTATTGGTGGCAGCACATCAATCATTAAAAACTCTGACGGAAGTATCAATACAGTAGTTGCAGTTGTTAGAGATTTAACTTCACAAAGAAATACCGAAGAAATTCATAAACGCCAGGAAAAGCTTGCAGCAATGGGAGAACTTGCCGGAAGCGTTGCTCACGAGATTAAAAATCCATTAAATACAATTGGAATTACGGTCCAAAGATTTGAAAAAGAATTTATTCCAACTAAAGATAAAGATGAGTATTTAGAATTAGTAAAAACGATGAAATCAGAAGTAAAGCGGGTAAGTGAAATAATAAATCAATTTTTGAAATTTGCAAAGCCTCCAAAAATCCAAATGCAAAAAACCAGAATGAAAGAATTCATTTATAATGTTCACAAATCGTTTGAAAGCCAGGCGATTAGCAATAAAGTGAAATATGATTATCATTGTGAAGATTTTGAAGCAAGCATAGATCCGGCGCAAATGAAACAAGGTTTGGTGAATCTTATTCAAAACGCTTTTGATGCTGTTATAAGCGGGGGAGAAATAAAATTAGAATCCTATCAGCAGAATAATAATCTTATTATCAAAGTTATGGATAACGGAAAAGGAATGAGCGATGATGAAATAAGTAAAATCTTCAATTTATATTTTACGACAAAATCCAATGGTACTGGGTTAGGTTTAAGTATTGTAAATCAAATTATAACCGAACATAACGGTAACGTTAAAGTCCACAGCAAAATAAATGGTGGAACAACATTCACAATAGAGATTCCAATTATATGAACGTTTCAATTTTAATAATCGATGATGAAAAACCGCAGCGCGATTCGCTTGGTGGATATTTTAAGAAGAAAGCCTTCGAAGTGTTTCTTGCTGATTCCGGTAAAAATGGAATAGAGAAAGCAAAAGAAAACCTGGTTGATATTGTTCTTACCGATTATAAAATGCCTGATATGACCGGACTAGAAGTTCTTTTAGAGTTGAAGAAAATAAATCCCGAGATAGTTGTAATTATGATGACAGCATATGGAAATATTGAAACTGCTGTTGAAGCAATGAAAGCAGGGGCATATAACTACTCACAAAAACCTGTGAATCTTGATGAGCTTGATATTCTAATTGAACGGGCTATTCTTCAAAAACAAATTATTTCTGAAAATAAAAAATTGAAAGACGAGTTGAAAATCAAGTTCAACTTTAGCAATATCATTTATCAAAGCAAAGAACTGGAGGAAGCACTAAACATTGCCGGAAGAGTTGCAAAGAGCAATGCACCGGTTTTAATCAGAGGTGAAAGTGGAACGGGAAAAGAATTATTTGCTAAAGCAACCCATTTTGCCAGCGATAGAAAAGATGATCCGTTTGTAACTATAAATTGTGCGGCTTTACCAGAAACACTTTTGGAAAGTGAGATGTTTGGTTATGAAAGGGGAGCATTTACCGGTGCAGATCAAAAAAGAATTGGACGGTTTGAAGAAGCAAAGAACGGAACAATCTTTATAGATGAAGTTGGCGATATTCCACCAGCAATACAGGTAAAGCTTTTAAGAGTTCTCCAAAGCGGTGAATTTTCAAGGCTCGGTTCCAACCAGGTTATTAAGACAAATGCAAGAATTATTACTGCAACAAATCGTAATCTGGAAGAATTGATAAAGCAAAACATTTTCCGTGAAGATTTTTATTATAGAATAAATGTTGTTTCAATTAACATTCCTCCTTTACGAGAAAGAAAAAGCGACATACCGCTTCTTGTTGATTATTTCATTAGTCGGTTTGATTGCCCAGCTAAGCAATTATCAAAGGAAGTTTTAGATGTCCTTATGAAGTATGATTATCCTGGAAATGTAAGAGAATTAGAAAACATCGTTCAGCGCGCGTGTGTTCTTTCACGAAGTGATCTGATTACTACAAATGATTTACCACTAAATGTTAAAACTTTGAAGACAGAAAATAATCAAGGTGGTTTTCAGCCGCGTATTGATGATTTAAATGTTCAACTAGAAAATATGGAAAAGGAAATAATTCAGTTGGCATTAAAAGAAACTAATGGCAATCAGTCCAAGGCAGCTAAATTGTTAAATATTTCCGAAAGAAACTTAAGATATAAACTTGAAAAGTTAAAAAGTTAAAAAATCCTTTCGACTTTTTTGTCGTGAGCATTCGGTAAATTCGTCTATACTAAAAATGGAAACAGCCAAAATTCATTATAATCAATTTATTTTTCTGGCACTTTTGTTGGCTTAATAAATCGAGGTAAAAAAATGAAAACATTTTACAAAATATTATTCCTTTTAGTTTTTTCTGTTGCAGTCATTAATGCTCAGGAAAAATCTTTACCGAAAAAAGATGGAGAAGCTAAAAATAATGAAGAAGGAAAGACTGAGATAATCAAGAAAGAAAATCCAGACCAGCAAAAATTTATTGATGAAAATGGTGACGGAATTAATGATACTAAACAGGGTAAAGGCATGAAAAAGAGGAGGGGTAAAACAGATACGTTTGTTGATAAAGATGGTGACGGTATAAATGATAATCGCTGCCAGGGAATGGGTTGGGGGAAAGGAAAACAAAAAGGTTTTGGTAAACATCCAAGGTGAAAATTTGAAAAATATTAATAAATTATTTCTTTCGATTCAATTATTAAGTTTAATCTTAATAAGTAATTCCACATTTATTCATGCTCAATTCTCAGGATCCGTTAATTATTCATTGCTTTATGATAACAATCCGTTTAAACAGCAGGTTGGCAGCGAAGAGTTTGTAAATTCAGTATCTACTTATTTAAGCTATCAGCCATTTGATAAAGAATTCTATTTATTTTATTCTGCTAATCTTAATGCATTCCAAAATATTAGCGATAGATTCTACCAGTATCATTCATTAGGAACAAACTACAGTTTTGTTTTGGGTGATGGTGAAGCCGATAATATTTTTATGGGTGCTGGTTATAATTTGAAAAGAGGAACTTTGGACTATAGTATTTATGATTATAATCAGTTCACTGCTTACATTAACGGAAAAATTTCGATTGCAGAAAATATTATTGGAAGCGCCGGGTATAAGTTGACTACAAAAAATTATCCTTCACTTTATGATTTAACTCATTTCGAAAATCTATTCTTCGGACAAGTTTCAACTTTCTTTGAAACTAAAACCGGATTATTTCTGGATGTAGCTTTAGGAAATAAAAATTATTCAATGGTTGAAACTGTTGGATCTACAATGGGTGGCAAAGGAATGGGTATGGGGAAAGGTGCAGCAATGAACATTATACGGAATGAAAGTAATGTGAACATAACTCAGCTTAGATCTTCATTAAAAATTTCACAGTCGATTTTTGAAAATACTGGGATTGCCGCGTATTACCTGAACAGAACTAATTTAAATAATTCTGGGCAAAATTTGCAATCAACTGATTTTATTTACTCTGATGATCAGGATCTTTGGGATGATCCCTATGGATTCCAGAGTAACGAATATGGTGCAGAACTTACTCAGAAGCTGCCACTTGATTTTACTTTAAAAATTAATGGAAGCTACTCACGAAGGCATTTTACATCCAATCTTGCAGATACATTGAATTTGACGCAACGAATTGATGGAAAGACTGAAATGTGGTTTGGTGTTTCAAAAATTTTCAATTCTGTACCATTATTTAAATCATTAGAAATAACAGCGGAATATATGTTGATCAATAACGATTCTAATATGTCTTTATTTAATTATAAAAATAAGATGGCTCAGTTTGGATTTCAGTTGGAGTTATAGGATTTAACTTCTCATTCATATTTTTCGGTAAGTATTATTTAGTATTCAAATACATCTTTACCCAGCTAAGATCGTAGCAAAGATCATTAAGGCTGCTAATTGAAGTGTGGGTTAGAGCAAAATACTTTTCCTCAAAAATTTTTTTATAAAACTCGCTTCCATCTTTCAGCAATTCTTTTAAATTATTTTTAAGCTGCTCTACATTTTCGGAATATTCTTTTGAGTATTTTTCAAAAATCTCTTTATTAACTGCACTATCGCCACGCTGGATGATATTGAATAATCCCTGAAGATATTTAGCTGTGAAGGCGGCTTTCTCTAACAAATCAATTTTATTATTCTTAAAACTGATTTCTATAAGTCTAACCAAATCTTCTTTCTGCTTTAATTTGGAATTGGAAAACTTTTCCACTTCTCCAAAAAATTCTGTTGGGTTTGTAATTTCAGGATTTTTTATAATTCTACGTTCTACATTCATCACTCTCAGTTTTCCTCTTCGTCTCCCCAACTAAAGTTTTGCTTTCTTGATCCTATTTAATTTTTATTCCCAAACCAATGCCATCACCAACAGGAATTATGGTGGTTTTCAGATTTGGTTGATTCATAAACATCTTATTAAATTCCCGTATATGACCAGTTGAGTTTTTATAACTTGCTGGAACACGTGGTGAAGCCGTTAAACCATGCCAAAGTAAGTTATCGATAAAAATTACGCCATTCTTTCTCAACAGGATAATTGCAAAATCAAAAAGCCGCTGGTAATCTTCTTTATCAGCATCTAAAAAAATAAAATCAAATTTTTTCCCAAGCTTTGGAAGAATTGTTAGAGCATTACCTTCAATTAAATTTATCTTTTCCTCCAAACCGGACTTAGCAATATTCTCTTTTGCAAGAGTTGCGTTATCTTTGCTTAATTCAATTGTATAAACTATTCCTTTCTTCCGCAGGTTCCTTGCAATGCGTATTGATGAATATGCTATTGCCGTTCCAATTTCCAAAACCCTTTTAGGATTATGAATTTGAATTAACTGTTCCAGGAAATCTGCGGCTTGCCAATCGAGAATTGGAATTTTCTTTACCTTTGCAAAATCCTCCATTTCCAGAATTAAAGAGTTTTCTTCTTTTCTTAGATTTTCTAGATACAACTGCTGTACAGGAAATAGAATTTTGTTCACATTTTTCTCCGTTCTTATTAAAACAAACTTAACAGGAATCCTGACATTAATGAATATGGTATTGGTTAATTTAAGTTAGGAGCAATTATTTTAAAAGGACCATTTTTTTACTCAATACATTTCCATCTATTTTCAAAACATAAAAATACACGCCACTGCTCAATCCATCTCCATCAAAAACAACAACATAACTTCCTGGATGTTTCTCTTCATTTACTAATGATGTTACCTCTCTTCCCAATAAATCGTAAACCTTTAGCATAACAAAAGTCCCTCCTTGGGAGGGATTTAGGGAGGCTGGTATTTGGTAACGTATTTTAGTTGTATTGTTAAATGGATTGGGATAATTATCGCTTAAAGTGTAATCAACCGCTGGTGTGGAAGAATTTCCACCATAAACTATATCCTTGCTTCCAAATGAAAAATTAAAATATTTATTTGATGCCGGATCTTGGTAGGAATTTAAATTATCGGTGTATGTAAAGTAGAAATCTATTTTATCTCCATTGTTGTAATCGGGGAATTGAAATGAAAAAATATTGTCTCCAATAGAAATTAGATTTTCAACAATAAAAGCTGCTCCATTAACTGAGTAATGAATTTTACAATCTGAACTTGTAATTTCATTCTTTGCAAACAACTTTTTATGAACCTGGTATTTTTCACTTTCGATTTCGATTGATGGATAATAAACTTCAATCGCTTTTTCTGCTGATAATAAACCATAACCTCTGTCATTATCCGGGGAATTATAATTATCGCCGGACTGCTGCAAAATTTTTCTTACTTCAACATTTGAAAGATTGTGATTAAGTGATAATAGTAATCCTGCGATTCCACTTACGATTGGACTTGCTGATGAAGTTCCTTGTCCATAAGAATAATCATTTTTAGTATGTGCGGATGCACCATAAACGTGAACTCCCTGAGCTAAAACATCAGGTTTTATTCTTCCGTCATAAGTTGGACCTCTGCTGCTAAATGGAGCAACCTGATTTAACGTATTAACTGCACCAACTGCAATTGTATTAAATCCATCGGCTGGAGCTATAATGTAGTGCCACGATTTATCCCCTTCATTACCAGCAGAATTTACTGCAACCACTCCTCTCTGGAATGCCAGCTCCGCAGCTTTTGTAACGATAGCAGTTTTGCCATCCATATCCTTGTATGTGTAATCCGTTTGTCCAGTATCAAATTCATTATAACCTAAAGAGCTGCCGGTAATATCTACTCCTAATCCTTCCATCCATTCCAAAGCAGCGGCATAATTATCTTCTTCAACATGTTTTTCGCTTCCAATGTTTTCTGTTTTAGCAAGAAGAAAACTTGCTTTATATGCAGGTCCAATTATTTCCCCGGGTTTATATCCTCCAATTAATGATAAAACATAAGTTCCATGTCCATCTTGTCCGGGTACATCATTGGGCTCGTTGGCAGTATTATTATCATTAAAAACAAAATCGTGTTCTGCAACTATTTTAATTTCTTGCAAAGATTCTGGAGTTTTCAAATCAAAACCGGAATCGAGTAAGCCAATTAAAACACCTTCGCCATTAATTCCTTTGTCGTGAACCTGAGGAATATCTGATTGAGCATACTGAGTAATTGAAGGTCCATAATCGAGTGTGGTTGTTTTGGCAAAAATATTTTCAGATGGCAAATTTTTATTAAGTTCATCCCGATTTTTATAAACAATCGATTTTACCTTTTCAATTTTATCAACAAAATTAAGTGCTTTTATTTTTTCTATTTGATCCAGTGAAAGAAAAGCTGTTACAGCATTAAACCATTTTAGCTGGTTGCAAATTTTAATTCCAAGACTAATAATTTTCTGAACATAATCTTCTTTGATTGGCAAATCTTCGAATGTAATTAAAGCATCATCATCTAATGTTTTTTCCCTCCGCTCAATACTTTTTTTTGATAACTGGTTAATTGCATCAGAATAAACCTGGGAAGTTTTGGATAAAACTTCATTCTGCTTTATCCCTTTATCTTTGAAATAAATAAAATATTTATCCTGGGCAAGGAGAGATAAACTACATAAAATAGTTAGCACTATTATTTTGGAAAACATTTACAATCCATTATTGACACTTATAATTTAAGATTTGCTTAATTACAGTGCAACGGAATAAAATTATTTTATGACGACTTAAAAATCAATTCTTAATTCAAATCACGATCCAAAAATAAGTTGAAAACTAATCGTACAGACGGGATTACACAGGAAGGAAGATGTTAGATTAGAATCATAATGAATAATTAATCAATGGAAATTTATATTTTGAGCAGGATATTGTTTATCTTTGCACAAAAAAAACCGAGAGATCAATGACAAAATTTTATTTCTTAAGATTATCAGTTCTTTTCATTCTTATACTTAATGTTGAACAACATGCCCAAAACTGGATTAAGGTGGATTCTATTTTTAATCCTTCCGGTGTTGTACCGCTTAGTTTTTCTTCGCCGGAATTTGTGGACTTAGATTCTGACGGGGATTATGATTTATTAATTGGCAACTTTACAACCGATAAAATAGAATATTATCAGAACATAGGTGATTCTGCAAATGCCAAATTTCAACACGATACTACTTTGCTTTATTCAATTTATGCGGATGGTATGGCAGGTACAAATTCCTCTTATGCAACTGCCGTTGATATAGATGGTGATGGAGATTTGGATTTAATTACCGGCGGTTATAATGGATTGATGTTATATGAAAATATCGGAGATCAATACAAAGCAGATTGGTTATTAGTCCCAGACTTTTTTAATACGATAAATGCTGAGATTGGTTCCGATGCTAAGCCAGCATTCGGTGATGTTGATAATGATGGCGATCTGGATTTATTAATTGGTCTTGGTGAATCCTTATTTGGCGGACCGGAAGCCGGACTTGTTTTTGGTTACGAAAATACCGGAACTACAATTTCTCCGCAATATGTAAGGAATGATACGCTGGCAAAAGGTATTGGAGATATTGGCTTGAACGCCTTCCCAACTTTTGCGGATTTGAATAATGATGGAAAGTTAGATCTTTTACTTGGCAGAGATCTTTCATCGTTTGTTTATTTTACCGGAACCGGCAACAGTGCGGCTCCGTGGCAAAAGGTTACAAATATTTTTAACGTAGTTGAAGCAACTTCATATTGGAAGAATCCGTATTTGTGCGATCTTGATGGCGATGGCGATTTAGATTTAATTTATGGAAACGCTGATGGGAAATTAATTTTTTATAAAAACACAGGAACAGCTAATACCGCAAAATTACAATTGGATCCTTCGTACTTTGCAGCAATACAAATACCCGTTGGAGGTTCTACAGTTTCCTTTACGGATTTTGATAACGATGGCGACTTTGATATCCTTAGCGGAAATAAATCGGGAAAATTTTATTACTTAGAAAATTCCGGTAATAAATATCAACCACATTTTCAATTTAAGAGTGTTAGCTTTTCTACTTTAACTGGCGGAAGCTACAATAAGCCGGTATTTGTTGATATTAATACAGACGGGAACATTGATATTGTTGCCGGACAGTTAAATGGAAAAATAAATGTTTATACTAATACCAATGGAACCTTCAAACAGGATACTTCATATTTCAAAACAATAAATGTTTATGGAATGAGCGCTCCTGCTTTTGCTGATATTGACGCCGACGGTGATTTGGATTTATTGGTCGGGGCAGAATATGCTGATGATGTAAAGTTCTTTATAAACAAAGGAAATAAAAAGTATGAGTCGGATAGTACATTTATAGAAGGAATAACTTTTCACTATAGCTGTTATCCTTCCTTCGTCGATCTGGATCTTGATGGTGATTTTGATCTTGTTGTCGGTTCTGGTTTTGGTGAGGTTTATTATTATGAAAATATCGGTACAAAATTTAAACCAACCTGGAAAGAAGCAAATTCATTATTTAGCGATGTGTATATTCAGCAATTTTCTGCACCGGGATTTGCGGATTTAGATTCAGATGGTGTTCCGGAAATGATAATAGGGGAGTACAATGGAAACTTTACTTACTTCGAAAATAATTTGAAGCCAACTGCGGTAGAAAACGAACCGGAAAGAATAGATGGTTTTTTACTTTTACAAAATTATCCTAATCCATTTAATCCGAGTACAACAATCAGTTATCAAATTCCAGTTGCGGGGCATGTAACATTAAAAATATATAATGTGTTAGGTAGCGAAGTCGCAACGATAACAGATGAATTCAAACAGCCTGGAATTTATCATTCTACGTTCTCCATTCTACACTCTTCGCTCACCAGTGGTGTTTATATTTACCGATTAACAACATCAACAGGAATAAGTTTAAGCCGCAAGATGATTTTGATGAAATAATATTAAAAAAAAAGCGAACATTTGTTCGCCTTTTGCCTATTAGTGTTTTGCAATTTAAGTGTCTTGCGTTTAACCTGCCGTCGAACACAACCATCCTGTACAGTGACAGATTGAAATGTTAGTTATTTGGAGCTAAACTAATTTTAAATCTTTTTGTGAGAGATTTACCATTAAATTATATGCAAACCATCCATCACCATTTTTAAATGTTTGTGTTTTTGATCTGATGCCTTCTTTTATTATTGTAAAACCATCAGAATTAGGCATTATTGAAACAATTTTAGCATATTTGATTCTAAAACTATTTATGGAACTATAGAAATAAACGTGTTTCGTAGTAAAACCTAATATACCTGTTGAAACATATTCTTTTGAAATTGTGTTTATAGGTTTTCCCTTAAAACCACCAGCACGATAATAAAGACCACTTGCAATACGAATACTAAAGCCTTGATGACTACCAACATATTCGCGATGTTCTTTGTCTTCATAATAATTAACGTTATTCTCAATCCAAATCAACGTTTCATTATTTTGAATAATAAATGGGATTTGATTAGTCACATTACATCGCTTAGGTAATAATCCTTCCAGAACATCTCTAATTATAAGTGATTTAATTAATTTTAAATAAATGCCATTTCGATTAATTTCATTTTGTTCCAATGCAAAGTATTTTTTCAAGACAAATATATAATCTTCCTTTTTCTTATCAATTAAAGTTTCGTCAAGTGAGTTTTCAATATATAATTCAATCGCTTCAAGAATAGTTGACTTTAAAGAGTCTTCATTGAAATCATATTTCAACAATTTGTTTAGGAGATTCATTTTTAATAAATCTGGGTCAGTATTACTTTTAATTGACTCGTATCCAAAATAAATAGCTTTATTTTTCAGCATCTCTTTCAAATCGTTACTTAGAGAACCAGCATATTTTAATAATAAAAATTCTAAATCATCTCTCATTCTGAACATCCTAGAGTTTCCTTTTTCTTCATCTCTAGCATATAAATATGAATCTGTAGCATGTTTAACCTTAAATTTTTTAGCGCCAATGAAAATTATTTGATTGTCCATAAAACTCAAATTCGATAATTCATCATTTATGTGATTTTTATATCTATTTAACAGAAATAATCTTAATAATTTTATTTTTTCTGCTTCTAAATCTGATATTGAATTGTAATTTACAAGCTCATCTATTCTTATTTTTAAAGAAAGAATTATTTGTTCAAATGATTCTTTTACATTTATAAACGAATTTTCTTCGATGATTAACAAACGAGGCTCTAAACTCTCAAGAGAATTGTCGTTTTTTAGAAAAGCTAAAATTAATTGAATAATATTATTTAAACCCTCAACATGTAAGTTTTCGCATTCAGGATGTTTCTTAATTAAAAAACCAGCGGATTTATTACAGTATTTACATATACCCAATTTTACCTCAGTTCAAATTATTATATTATAAAATTACATCTGATCAAAAAATACATCATCTATTGGATTAAATGCTGAAATTTCAAAACTATTTGAACCATATTGATTATTCCTAATTTCACTATAATTCCTTTTTCAATAATTGGTGACCTTCAAAAACAGTAAGAATATCTATCGAGTTTTTCTTAACCAGATAAACTATTCGATAATTTTTATGCAATAACTCTCTGATTTTTTCAAGAGACAACTCAGGAACAACTCTGCCTTTTTCAGGATTATCTACCAATGTTTCAGTAACTGAAATTAACTTGTCAATGAACTCAATGGCTGCAATGGGATTATCTCTCGAAATGTATTCTTCAATTTCCTGTAATCGGATTAATGCTTCTATAGTCCAAAACAATTTCATTTTTCTTTTCCAACTCTTCTCTTCTTTAACTCACTTTTAATCTGTGAAGTAGAAAAGACTTCACCTTTTTCTGAATCAGACAATCCACGCGAAATTGAATCAATAAAGATTTTTGTTTGCCTCAATTCATCAAATTCAGCAGGAGAAATTAATACTCCTGCTGGTTTTCCATTTTGAGTTATTATAAGAGAATTTCTTTTGTTCTGAATTTCTTTAAGATATTTAGCCAAATTGGATTTGAATTGACCAACCGGAATTATATCATTTGCAACTAAGATGTTTGCCATTATTACGTCCTTATATTGTCTTTATTCTGGACTAAATATAAGCCCATATTAAGACAACTTCAAGTTAGCGTCAAATGTGAGACGAATAATAGATATAATTTCCTTTTTGACTTCTGGCGTTTCACATTTGACTCTACACTAGAACTTTACTCCCAAAGAAAAATATTGTACGTTCTTTAATCTTCCGAAACCTTCGTATGCATAATCGATTTTAACTTCTATTAAATCTACAATGCGGTAATTTAATCCAACACCAGCCGTTAAACCTTTTTCTGTATCGCGTTCAAACAATGAGGAATACCCTCCGCGCAGGAAAATAATTTCATTCCAGGAATACTCCATTCCAGTATTGATATATTCGGTATGATCATTTGGATGAATTGCATCCGCTGCTAAAGTAATCCTGTTGGAATTAGATTTAACAACATCCGCAGCTAACCCAACCCTGAACAATAATGGAAGATCATAAGAATCAAGCTGGATATCTGTATTAATTAAATTTCCGGAACCTGTAGAACCAACTTGTTTAACAGAAAGAATATCTCTTCCTTCTAATTTCATCTTAGTGCCAAAATTGGAAATGCTTGCTGCAATACGGAATTCATTTAGGATTGGAATTTTGTACATAGTTCCAATATCAACTGCAAATCCATTGCTGCTCATATTCCAAAGTTTTTCATTAATGTATTTAACATTTAATCCAATAGAAAATTGCTCGGTTAGTTGGCGGGCATAACATAATCCAACTGCAAGTGTACCATAATTAAAAATTTCTCCGGTACCTTCAGGCTTCTCAATAGTTCTAACTTTCATATCATCTGTTGATAAAACAGAAACGAAAGTGCCGACTGTTCCGAAGCCAGGAACATTTGATGAGAACGCAGCGAAATCATAATTAATATCTGCAATCCATCTTACGTGATTAAAAAAAGCCTGGTTGGAATTGCTAAAAGCTAAACCGCCGGGGTTCCAATATAAAGCTGATATATCATCAGCAGTTGCAGTAAAAGCGCTGCCCATTCCAATGGCACGCGGACCAACTCCAATTTTTAAAAATTGAGATGCAGTTGTTCCGGTTTTAGTTACGCTTTGAGGAAGCAACACGCCACAAAAAGATAGATATACTAAAACTGTTATTATACTTTTATAAAATTTCATTTAATAACTCCTGTAATTTCAAACCTATCTGCCCTGCATAAAGATTTACAGTTGCAGACAGGTTTGAATAATTGAATAAAGAGATTCACATTTCTTTACTTAATAAGAGCAAACTTTATTATTTTCTCTCCAATGTTTGGCGCATCTATATGAGCAATATAAAGCCCGTAGGATACGCTAAATCCATCTCTGTTTAACAAATTCCAATATTCTCTACCATTTATTACACCAGAATCGTGAATTATTTCTTTAACCGGATCGCCGGATAAAGTATAAATCCTGATTGTACATTGAGAAGGTAAATTCTCGAAATATATTCTGCGTTCACCACGCGATTGACCTGAAAGTTTATTTGCAGGTTCAAGTGCGTTATAACCTACATATGGATTTGGAACAACATATATATTATCTAAATTAGAAGAAGCGAGCGAATTGTCTAATGCTCCTTTATTGGTCGTCAAATAAAAAGTATCCTGTTCTGTAAATGGTCTCTTAGTAGCTATAAACAGAATATCACCATCACCGGGATAAACAGTATCTGTAGCAGTTGCCGGAGGATAATTAATTTTTAATCCCCAGGTAAGAATGTCATTGCTATTTGCTCCGGTCAATCCTGGTTTATAAAAAATTATTTCTTCGCCGGGAGACCAGGCAGAATCTCTTGTTACATTATTTTCTCTTAGAAATGTATGGATTATCTGTGGTACTCCGGTAGTAACATCGTGTACAGAATATTTTACCGGAATTAATATTTTGGGTTTTCCGGGAGGCGTAGTATAAGCTGAATCAATATTTGATGATGAAAACTGTATTTCATAATCAGCCGGGTAAGCCATTTTTATAGCAACAGTTCCAACTGAAGATAACGCTACAGAAAACGGCATATTGGAATTTCCTTTTAGCCATTTAGATTTGTCCGGATCATATTCAATTTTAGTTTGATCTGTTACTTTAATATTTATTCCGTCAAATACCGGGTTATTATCTTCATAGCTCATTAGTGTGCTGGAAGAAACAGGAAGGTATCTGAATTGAATTATATATTTCATTGCGGAATTATCCGGTATGCTGCTTCCGTATGATCTTCTTATTTTACCACTGTTAAGATCAATTACAAAATCAGTTGTATCCGTTGCATTTGTTCTTGAGTATTCTTTCCCGTTTTCATCTTTCAATTTAAGATAAGCATCAGCAAGAATATTTTTTAATCCAACATCTACAAATTTATAATTAAAGAAATTAATTTCTTTAGAATAAAGTTTTGAATCAAAAACCGAAAAATTCTTTTTAGCTTTTTTAATTCCGTTAATTTCAAGAGTGTCATTAAAAAATAGTTTATACTCATTATTATCAACCAATAAATCATTAAAGATTGAGAAATCAACTATTCCGTTACCGCTTCCGTTCTTATGAAGTACAACTGAATTATTTATAACAGGAGCAATATACCCGCTTGCTCTTGGACCGGGAATAACCAAAGCTGTATTTTTATCTAAAATACTTTTTGATGTTATTGGATCTACACTTATTTTTTTTGTGGTTTCAGTTGGTGGAAAATTTAAAGAATCTCCATGATCATACGCCACCAAAGCATAGTAATAAGTTTGCCCGTTAATTACGTTATTGGAATCAATATAAGAATGGACTAACCCAGTATTATCTCCAAGATAGTAATGAATTCCACGACCTTTGTAAGAAACCGGATGATAACCATTCCATACATTCACCAGATCCCATTTGCATTCAACTCCAGCATAAGTTTTAAGAGGTTCTGATAAAAATGGAGTTGCTTTTCCGTCTGAAATTGTTTGAATATCTGAAAAGCTCGGGTCTGTACTTCTGTAGAGAACATAACCTTCAAAATCTTTTCCGGTAATTGGATCAACACTTCCTTCTGCTATATCATCCCAGTAAAGCGTAACTTTTTTATCGCCTGGAATTGCATTGAGAGTAGGAAGATCAGGTGGTTTTGAAAAGTTATAATTTCTATCGTAGATGTTTTGTACCGTGGATGCTGTTGTAAGCAAATCATCTATATCATCACCTAAGATAAGCGCCATAGAAATTCTTTTTGATTCTCCTTGTTTAAGTGAAATGTAACCTGAACCAAAAACAAAAGTAATATCTGAACCTTCTGGTAAAACTTCATCAAAGCTGCCGGGTTTACATTTTTCCCACATCAAAGAGTCATTACTAACATAATAACCTTCTCTTGGGTTACGTGGATTGCCGGTTTTTTTGCCCCAGGGCCAGGTACTAAAACTTGTTAAACCAATCTGGTCTGCTTCATCAAGATCAGTATATTCAAAATTTGGTTCACCTGGATGCAATGGATCAAGAGCTCCGCTCGATAATAATTTTCCTGCTGTTGGAATACCATCTCTTTCACCTTCATCACCCGTGTTCGAAATGCCATCAACACCAACATCATCAGTTTCAGGATTCCAGTCATTATCATCATCAATTCCATTAAACTGGCTTTCATCAATCATACCGTCGCCGTCATTGTCTATTCCATCATTTGGATTTCCAGGACTTTCGAGAAATTTGCAGGCAAGTATTCCATCCGGTAATCCGCCTTCCCCAATACTATTTCCGTCATCTTTTAAATAAACCATGCTGCGTGCTGAAAGAGGAATTTTAGGATCATCTAAATTAGGAGGAATAAAAAATCCAACATCATCTGCATTATCTTTTTGACCTCCAATATCGGGATCTCCATAAACACCAAAAAAGACACTATCTAAATCTTTATTGCTAACATTTGTTATTGTGTAAACAAAAAATACTGCATTCTCTGCAAGGGAATTACTCCATTGTAATGCTCTGCCATCAACCTGAACTCCGATACCCATTTTTTTCAAATCATCATTGTAAGGATAATAATGAAATTCACGATTATCACGGTCATCCATAGACCAAAAAACTTCCAGATCGGAGTTATTAGCATCTTGTTTTAAATAACCGGGCCATACATATTTTCCTAAAGTTGAGTTATACCATTCGCGCGGCCAGCTATCCGGTTTTCCATCTCTGTCAGTATCAAAATCAGGATTGTGTGCCATATTTTCTTGATTAGGATCTGCGTATCCCGGCAGCGGTTGGAATTGCCAGAGTGTATCTTCAGTGGGATTTATTTCAATAAAATCATCATTTGGTCTGGCGGAATGAGGATAATCGTCCAGAGCATCAGAAATAATATGAAGCCTTTTATTAGGATTAGCAGCATCGGGAACGGAAGCGCCAACTATAGGCACAAATTGAAAAATATATGGCAAACCTTTCCAAACAACATTTCCTAAAATCCTGTTTGGTTCTATTGAATAACCGCCACCTATTCCTCCAAAATTAGTAACTTCTACCAAAATTTTATTTCCGTTCATAATATAATTTTTTCTGTCCTTCATCCCGGTAGTCTTTAAAAGCTTACCTCCATTTCCATCTTTTACTGCTGATGATGTTACATTAAGATAATTCTTTGCTTGTGCCCTTTCATTTATCTTTCGCTGAATATAATCTTTAACAGCCTGATGTTCTTCGGCAGTTTTTAGATCAAGCAATTGAGCAAAGCTAAAACTGCTGAATAGAATGAAAAAAATTATCAGAAAATTATTTACATATTTTATTTTCATTTAATATCTCCGTTTGTAAACTTTCAAAACTCTAAAGTCAGACCCATTCTTACTTCCCTTGTAGGTAAATAAAAATCAGGTCTCACAAAATATTCACTGGAAGGTTTAATTAATGGATTAAGACTTGCGTAGTAATCCGCAGCTTGAGTAGTTCCAAGTTCTTTTTCAAGAGTATAGTTAGCTCGTCCGGTATTATCATACACAACATTTTCGTTTAGAGTATCGAAAAGATTAAATACTTTAAAGAAGAAAGTAAAACTAAGGTCAAAAATATTTAGTGTTTTATCAACAAGTAAATCAACAGTTGCTTGTGAAGGTTTGCGTGCGCTATTTGTTTTTAAATATATCTGTTCAAATAGTAGCTGAGGTGTATAAGGCAAACCAGAACCAATTCTTCCAACCAAAGTTGCATTCCAAGTTTCACCACCGAAATTAATAGTTGCATTTAATGTATGTGGTTGATCCCAATCTAAATAATACGGTAATTTTTCACTCTGTCTTCCGGAAGCAAGATCTAGAAATGCAGCTGCTGCTCTTGTATCGCTTCCTTCGGTTGATTGAAAAGTGTAATCGAGAGCTGCACCAAAAAGCTCATCGGGGTTTCTTCTTTTTCTTAAAGAAAATGTAACACCTTTTATATTTGCATAATCTTTATTTACATACATATAATATGCTTTAGTAGCACTTGATTGGATTTTTTGAAGTGCAAGCAAATCCCTTACATCTTTAACATAACCGGTAATATCAAATGAAAGATTATCCATTAACTGCTGCTGCAATCCAATTTCATATGTAATTGTTTTTTCAGGATTCAAATTAGCATTCCCAAAAGTTGGTGTTCCGGATACCGGATATTTGAAATCAGGATTAGTATACAAATATGTAAACGGAGGAATCTGGAAAAAATGACCATAAGAAAAATGAATAATTCCTTTATCTGTAATTGGGAAGGAAAATCCAATTCTGGGGCTTACCTGATATTTAACTGCAGCTTTTTTTAATAAAGCAAATTTATCAACATTATCAGGAATTGTTTGATCATTGGGAGATGGATATTGTGTACTTGTAGAATATCTTGAATCGGAATCAAAATAATCTAACCTTAATCCCACATTCAATATCAGGTTATCAAATTCCATTTTATCCTGAAGATAGCCGGATATTTCAGTTGGTTTTTTTACGTACTTATCGTGTAAAATATTATCAACTGCAGGAATGTAAGAAGCAGTTCCATTTTTAAGTATTTGAAAACTTTCGTAATCAAGAATATGATGTTTAAACTCAGCACCAAATTTAATTTCGTGATTCAAATTAATCTGGCTTGTAAGATCTAATTTTCCGTTGACTGTTTTTGTCTTTTGGTAGAAATGCTGGTTTAATGTACCGCCCGAAGGAAAAGTATTTTGGGCAACATATTGAAGACTGCTTCCATATCTTGGATCAGCCACAAGTCCAGTCACATCCATTCCTGCGGAGTAGTCTACTTCATTTCCAGATGCATCCAGTAACGGGTAAAGATATCTTTTATAATCATTAATATTGTATGAACCTTTAAGAGAATAGAAAGTTGAATTGTTTAAAACGTGCCGGAATTCAAGTGAATTAAATAAACCGGAATTGTACCGATGATAATTTGCATCGGGGTTATATTTCAGATCATGATTATAAGTTTGATATTTTGAATCTGAGATAAGAAAATCATAATTAATTTTAATAGTAGAAATCGGCTTGAAAGTAATTTTTCCGTTTCCGCTCCAATCTTTACTTGGATTCATAGAAACGGTTTTGCCATCGCCTGTAGCAAGAATACTTATACTATCAGAACTTAAATATTGAATATAATCACTGGGTTCATGTTGTCTGATTCCATATAAATATCCTTTGTCATTGTTTAATCTTCCGGAAAAGAAAAAAGTAACATAATTTTCAAGCAAAGGAATCGGTCCGCCAAGAGTAAATTCAGCAACATAATTATTAATAGGATCGATGGCGTCTATATTATAAAAAATATTTTTGTGCGTGCTTAAGTAATCGCCGGTATAAAATGAAAAACTACCGGAATAATTTTTAGATCCTTCTTTAGTAATTGAATTTACTATTCCACTTAATGCATTTCCATATTCCGCATTAAATGTACCGCTGACTACAGATAATTCCTGGATGGCATTTGTTGCAATCTCTACAGATTTTGAATTATCAAAAGGATTTATAATTGAAACGCCGTTTACATTATACGACACCTCGCTTGAGCGTCCACCTTTAATGTGAATCTCTCCACCAGCACCTTTAATAATGCCAGCTTGCAAAGTTAATAGTTGATCAACGCTTTCCACAGGTAATGTTGTAATTTGATTTGCATCTATAGAAACCTGTGATGAAGTTAAATCCTTTCTTACCATCGGTGTGCTTGCAATTATCATTACTGTTTCTACACTAATAGCTTCAGAGGATAATTGAATATCAAGCTTAGTTGTAAAATCAGCAGCCACCTGTACCTTCTGAATACTTTTTTTCTGAAAACCTATACCTGAAACAGTTATGGTATAAGTTCCTGGTGATATGTTGTTTATCATATAATTACCATCTATATCCGAAGCTGCTCCCAGGGTAGTACCTTCCAGAATAATATTTATTCCTAATAAAGGTTCACCTGTTTCAGATTCAGTAACTTTACCGGAAATTTTACCGGTGTTACCAGCGTATGAGTAGCTTAGAAAAAGGAAGGTAAAAATAAAGATCAGTGAAAGTAACCTTTTAATCATTATTACCTCAATCTGACGTATGTTTATTAAAACCGTTAACTGGAGATTTAATTGTGCTATTTAATTTAAAAGCCGGAAAAATTCCCGGCTTTTAATTGTTGTTGTAATGTTATTTCAATAACATCATCTTTTTAGAAATAACCGAATTATCATAAGTAAGTTTATAAATATAAGTACCGCTTGCTAATTTGGAAGCATCAATAGTGTAGCTGTAAACGCCCGTATCTATGTTTTGATTTTTAATAAGAACTGAAATTTCATTTCCTAAAATATTATAGATTTTTAATGAAACTTTAGCAGTATTTTGTAGCCCAAACTTAATTGTTGTTGTTGGATTAAATGGATTTGGAAAATTCTGATCTAGATAAAATGCAACTGGAGCCGAACTTTTATCAGTTTCAACTTTAACCGGAGTAACTTTTGTATCAAGGACAACAATTGCCATTAAAGAATCATTTGCTTGTCCCCGGGTATAAGCTGCTGAATACATAACTTCATCTTCAGGATCGCCATCAATGTTTCCCATCGCAATAACATCAATATCATCCCCAGCCCACAAATACAAAGAATCAATATTAGCTATTGAATAACTGCCGGGACTGGTAATATCGCCACCCTGGTATTTAACTGTATAAACACTATTGTTTGGAACTGATCCAACTCTTGAACCGAAAACGAAATCCATTTTACCATCGTTATTTAAATCGCCATGCGCACCACCATTTAATCTTTTAGCACCTAAGCTTGAAAGATCGGCAATTTGAAAACTTTCCAGAGTATCTGCTGCCGTTAACCGTAGCAAATATACAGCACCCTGGGGATCAAGTGTTCTCCATCCACCAATAACTATTTCTTTTTTTGTATCATTATTAATATCTACAACCTGTGCAGATCCGAACGAGCCCTTTAAATCAGCTATTCGTTGAGGAGTTAATGGGGTATATGTATTATTAGCATATTTTACTGGATAGATTAATCCATTTTCTCCAAAAAGATAAAATACATCATTAAGAACAGCTACGTCCCATTTATTGGATGTACCTGTAAAAGCAGGATCATCCAATCCACTCGATTCAATAGTCCACGTTTCTGTTCCATCACCATTATCAGGAATATCGCTTACTGAAAGAACCCCATAATGATATTTTCCTACTCTGTCACAAAAAATTAATTCATTAGTACCGTCTTGATCAATATCGTTAACAACAAACACTCTGGGTCTTACATCAATCATATCTTGATCTGTAATTTTGAATGTTGAGTTTGGAAGATAACCACCGAATCCATCATCAACTCCAAGAACATCACTCCCATCTCCCTTTACTTCAAAAACAATAACTTTTGCTGGATTTGGATTTGTAGTACCGTCCAAAAAGGTTGCTGGGCTCCAGATTAATTCCATATTGCCATCTTTATCTAAATCACCGCTTGTTAAAGCAGGCCAGGTATTTTGTAATGGAATATCCATAACTGCACCCCAAACCGAATCCCACGAAGTACCGTTAAACTCGAACTTCCAAATCCTTGGAGTTAATTCAAAATCACGATCAACCGCGTTGCTATTTACAGCGTATATTTCTGGTTTTCCATCACCATCCCAATCTACTCCGCCGATTATCCCACCATATAAACCATACACCGCGGGGATTTGTGCCGTTCTTTTAAAAACATCTTGCTGAGCAAAATTGATTACTGTAAGTAAGAATAAAGAGATTGTTAAATAATAAAACTGCTTCATTGAACTTCCTCCTATTTGTTTATTAAAAATCCAAATGAATATATAAAAAAAAATATTTAGTAAAAAGATATAGGAACTACATTTTGGGTATTTATTTAATGATTTTTTTTGCGAATTGTTTAAATATTTATTTTTTTACTATATCTTTACAAACTTTTATAATAAAAGGGAGTTTGAGTGTGAACCAGTTTCTAAATTCATTCTTTTGGGGTAACACGGTTTATGATTATTTAAATTGCTTTCTGATTATAGTTTTGGCTCTTCTTATTATCAATTTGTTCAAGTACTTTGCTTTTAGAAGGTTCAAAAAGATTGCCGCTAAAACACAAACAAAAATTGATGATTATATTATTTCCGCTTTTGAAAAATTTGGCATTCCATTAATCTATTTACTGGTTGTTTACTTTGGCAGCAGTTACTTAAAAGTTCAGCCTGGCATAAAAAAAATTATTGATTCTGTCGCTATTGTAATTATTACTTTTTTTGCTATCAACCTTTTAGTCTCTCTTATAAATTATTCAATTAAATTTTATTGGGGAAAACGTACTGATAACAATGGAGGAGATGCAAGTATAAGAGGATTGTCAACTTTTATCAGCTTGTTTGTGTGGTCGCTTGGAGTAATTTTTCTCCTGGACAATTTAGGATTTAGCATATCTGCAATAATAGCAGGGCTTGGAATTGGCGGTATTGCTATAGCGCTAGCTGCACAGACTGTTCTTGGCGATTTGTTTAATTACTTTGTAATCTTTTTTGATAAACCATTTCAGATTGGTGATTTTATTTCTGTTGAAAATAAAATGGGAACAGTAGAAAGAATTGGAATTAAAACTACAAGGATTAGCAGCATAACAGGTGAACAAATAATATTTCATAACTCTGACCTTACAAATTCAAGAGTACATAACTATAAAAGATTGGAACGAAGAAGAGTTGTATTTAAAGTTCAAGTGGTTAACGATACTTCCATAGAAAAACTAAAGGAGATTCCTCAAATTATAAAAAGCATAATTGAAAAAATAGAAGGAGTTTCTTTTGATAGAGCTCATTTTTTTACAATTGGTGATTTCAGTCTTAATTATGAAATTGTCTACTATGTTGATAGCCCAGATTATCTTCGCTATATGGATATTCAGCAAGAAATAAATTTTCGTATTCTTGAAGAATTTCAAAAACTGGAAATAAAATTAGCATTTCCAATTCAAACTTCTTTCTTAAATAAAGCATCAACTTGAAAATTACTTTATACTGAAAAATGCCTGCAAGGGAGAACGAAGAACTTAGAGTGAAGAGTTAAGAACGGAAGAATAAAACGTATGACTGCCAACTAAATTTGATAGTAGTTTTCTAAAGAGTTAATTTTGTCTTAGTTAAAATTAAAAGAAAATAATTTGGAGAATGAAATGTCAGTTAGAGAAATTGTTCCTGCAGTAAGAACAGAAAATGTTACATACGCTGTTAGAGATATTGTGGTTGTCGCCAATGAAGTCGCCAAGACTGGAAAAGAAATGCTTTACTTAAATATTGGAGATCCAAATCTATTTGACTTTGCTCCTCCAAAACATATAATTGAAACTACATATCAAGCAATGCTAAAAAACTATAATGGTTATGCCCCATCATCAGGAATAAAAGAAGCTGTTCTTGCAATAGAAGGTGAAGCACACAGAAAAGGAATTGACAATGTACTTGATATTTTTGTTACTACCGGTGCCAGCGAAGCAATTGATCTGGCTTTAACTTCACTTGTGAATGAAGGTGAAAACGTTCTAACGCCAACACCAGGCTATCCACTCTATACGGCTATCGCTTCCAAGTTAAGGAATATTGAAAATCCATATTATCTTGACGAAGATAATAATTGGCAGCCTGATATTGAAGATATTAAAAGTAAAATTAATGATAAAACTAAAGCAATCATTCTTATAAATCCCAATAATCCCACCGGTGCTTTATATAAAACAGAAACACTCCAGCAAATAATAGAATTAGCGCTTAAGCATAATCTCGTAATTTTTGCAGATGAAATTTATGACAAATTATTATTTGATGGAAAGAAACATATTTCAATTGCGTCGATGAATAAAGAAGTTTCCTGCATTACGTTTGGTGGACTTTCTAAAAATTATATGGTGCCGGGCTTTAGAATTGGATGGGGAATTATCAGCGGACAAAAAGCGAATTTGAAAAACTATGTTGAAGCGATTAACAAACTTTTGCGTGCCCGGTTATCTGCAAACCATCCGGAACAATATTCAATCAAACCAGCACTGGAAGGGGATCAGAGTCATCTAACTGAAGCTATGAGCAAACTAACGATTAGAAGAGACATAACTTTTAACATGCTAAACGCAATTTCAGGTATAAGCTGTGTTAAACCGGAAGGTGCATTTTATGCTTTCCCAAAAATAAATATTGAACAACCGGATTTGCATTTTGTGGTTGAACTTCTGAAAGAAACTGGTGTGGTTCTAGTGCACGGCAGCGGATTTGGACAAGTGCCCGGTACCAGACATTTTAGAGTAGTGTTCTTGCCAAATGAAATAATTCTGGAAAAAGCATATAAGAATATTGAAATGTTTTTAGAAAAATATATTGCAAAATATGCTGGAGAAACAGTTTAGTTTTTTCTGCTGCAAACAACTTCGCAGCAGAATTTATTTTTGAAGTAGACAATTTGATCTTAAGAAGTAAGGAATAGAAAATGTTCGAACACAGAAAAAAGCCATTGCTGCCGCAAAAATTATTTTTAAAAAGAATTCTAATATTCTTCTTCTTTGCGATTGGAATAATTTTCATTTCACTTTTCATTGGCGTTCTTGGTTATCATATTACCGAAGGATTAGGTTGGTTAGACTCGTTGTTAAATGCTTCCATGATCCTTGGCGGGATGGGACCTGTTAACCAGATTCAAACAAATGCTGGAAAATTGTTTGCTTCTTTCTATGCTTTGTTTTCGGGCTTGGTTTTACTTGTTGCAGTTGGAGTAATCATTGCACCACTTTTTCATCGTTTTCTTCACAAGTTTCATTTAGATATGGAAGAGGAGAATCCGAAAACGAAGAAAAGTTAAAATAAGAGTTATATACTGCGTAAGATAATGAGATAAGAGAATTGAAATTAGAATAAAGGAATTAGAATCTATTTTTGAAAAGATGAAAATATTGATAAATAAAGCTGACCTATGATAAAAAAAGAAGTTGATTGTTTTATTAACATCTTAGATAATATGGGGAAAGAATTAGTGGATGAAGTTAGAAGAGAATTTTTAAAAACAAAACTTATCGACTTTTTTTATGATAATAAAAACGATAAGGAGATAATTGAATTATTCGAATCATTAAATGAATTTGGCTATTTCAAAATGGCTAGAATGGTTGCTTCAATATATGAAAGATATAAGTTGCTCTTGAATTTAAAGAATAAATATCCTTTTAAACATAATTTAATTGAGGTTGATTCTATATTCAAATCTGTAGAATATTTATCTCCTTTTTGTGAGGATGATGAAAATATTTTCCTTGATATTGTTTTTACAGCGCTAACTACTCATAAATCTTTAGAAGAATTAACTAAAAACTTAACGATTTTACATTTTAAAAATGATTTATCTCCTGAAGCAATCTCGATTAAAATATTCAAAAGTTACGGACAGATTCTTTTGCTAGAAAAAGCTTTTCTCGCAGAAGTATTTTATTTTAAATATGGGGGTATAATCAGGATGCCGCGCGGCAACAGCAGGGGCAGTCGTCCGTTTTGCATAAACCTAGTGAAGTTAACAGCAGAAGGTAAGCGTTGGCATATTAATGAAATAATTGAAATGGATAATGGGGAATTAAAACCGGTATTTCTATTTTGTGGTGGTTGGGGTTGCCATCATGATTGGGAACCAGATGCGTTTTATGAGTATAAAAATAAACTCAAAGTATAGAATATGAAATCTCTATTTAATATTTGTTTCGCAGTAATTTTATTATTTGTAACTTCCTGCGCTCCAAGTTACTTAACCAAAGAACAATCAGAGCGGGTTATCAATCACAATGTAAATCTGTCCAAAGAAGAAATTAAAATTAAGGTCCTATCCTATATAAATGAAACAGCAGGTTCCGCTAAAGCCGTCATCCAATCCAACGAAGATGGATTTTTAACCGGCAATGTTATCTTTTATATTGGTACATCAGATCTAATTGGTGTGTACCCAGATTATTTAGAAGCAACATTTCTTATAAAATATCAAAACAACAATTATCGCGCAAAATATGTAGTAAAAAATGTCTATGTTATTATAGATAAAAAAATTGATATTCATCCCGCTGGCTGGGTCAAATATTACACACAAATCGATACTGCCCTCACCCGTTTCGATAAATCTCTTTTAGAATATATGGCAAATTCGTCAAATTTTTAATTTATTATTTTGCTTTATTTTTAAAACATTTACAACTTATTATATTTCCTAAAACTTATTCTAATGTCAGGTAATTACGTACCAAATATAGGCTCATTTGTTGCATCCTCAATTAATATTTCTTGCTTTCGCATGTAAAGTTGAAATAAAAAATTGCTTTTAAAATTTTCTGATTGTTCTTAATCTTAATCATGCTTCTGATCCTTATCTTCATCTTAATCGTGTTATCAATCTTACTCTTATTCAGAGGCAAGAGTAATATTTAAGAATAAAAATTTATATGTCTTCATCATTGCGAATTCTGCAATCACAAATCTGCAACCTCCAACTTCCTTGACTACACAACCTCATTTCTCTATATTTAGTTAGTTAAAAAGTTGCTAATCATTTTGGAAAGTAGAACATTTTGAGTCAATACCAGAAAACAATTCTTCCAGGTGGAATAAAAATTTTAAGTGAAACAATTCCTTACGTTAAATCCTTTTCGTTGGGTTTTTGGTTTAATGTTGGTTCGCGGGATGAAGTTCGAGCGAATAACGGCATCACGCATTTTATTGAACATATGTTGTTCAAAGGAACAAAAAATCGTTCAGCAAAAAAAATTGCGGATGATATTGAATCGTATGGTGGTTATCTTAATGCATTCACTTCCAAGGAACATACCTGCTATTATGGCAGAGGATTAGCAAAACATTTAGACCGAACTTTTGATGTACTTGCTGATATGATTCAATACCCATCGTTTAAGAAAGGTGAAATTAAAAAAGAAGCCGCAGTTGTTATTGATGAAATGAATGATATTGAAGATAACCCGGAGGAGTTGATATTTGATAAATTCGAGGAAGTAATTTTTGAAGGCAACTCACTCGGATTGCCTGTTATTGGTATAGAGAAAAACTTAAAACGGTTTAACCAAAGTGATTTGTTTAACTTCATCCAACGAAAATATGGTTTTAATAATTTAACTATTGCTGCAAGTGGTGAAGTAAATCATAATCAATTATTAAAGTTAGCTGATAAATATTTAAAGAAGGATTTGGGACGGAAACAAATAAAAAGAAATTATTCAAGCACTAAAATTTCAGATGAAATTAGAATTGAAAAAGAAATCCAGCAGATACACGTTATTATTGGTAAAGAAACTTTTGGTTATAATCATAAGAAAAGGGCACAAGCAAATGTGCTTTCTCATATCCTTGGGGAAGGAAGCAGCTCCCGGTTGTTCCAAAATGTTCGAGAGAAAAATGGAATCTGTTACCAGATAAATACATTCTTAAATTCTTTTTATGATGTTTCATCGTTCGGTGTATATTTTTCTACAAGCGAAAAGTTTTTTGAAAAATCAATTAATCTTGTTTTAAACGAATTTAAAAAAATTAGGGATAAAAAAGTTTCTGAAAAGGAACTTAACCGGGCAAAAGAGTATTTGAAGGGAAGCATACTTCTTAGTCTTGAAAGCACTACAAACAGAATGTTCAGAATGGCGCAAACGGAAATTTATTATAATAGGATAAAACCAGTTGAAGAAACTATCAAAGAAATTGAAGCAGTTACTTCGGATCAGGTTTTGGAAATTGCGAATGCACTATTAGAAAATAGCGTATTAAGTAAAATAATTATTGGTTCAAAAAATTCATCTATAAAAACAACAGCGTAAAAATAATTCTTTATTCTAATTGAATTGAAGATAGATAATTTTTAGGAAAGTAAATGCCTAAACTGACTTTAAATAATAAAGATATAGAATTCAAATCCGGGCAAACTATAATTGAAGCTGCCAACGATAATGGAATTGATATTCCACATTTCTGCTGGCATCCGGCACTTTCAGTTTCCGGCAATTGCAGAATGTGTTTAGTTGAAGTTGAGAAGATGCCAAAGCTGGTAATTGCATGCTCAACTCTTGCTGCTGATGGAATGGTTGTTCAGGTTGATTCAGAAAAAGCAATTCAAGCACGTAATGCAGTAATGGAATTTATCCTTATAAATCACCCACTCGATTGTCCAATCTGCGATGAAGCCGGTGAATGTAAACTTCAGGATTATGCTTATTCCCACAGCAATGGCGAAAGTCGGTTTGATGAAGAGAAAGTTCATAAAGAGAAACGAGTTGAACTAGGTCCGTTTGTAATGTTCGATGCAGAACGTTGTATATCATGCTCTCGGTGTATCCGCTTTTGTGATGAAATTGCCAAAGATAATGAGCTGACATTTGTTAATCGTGGTGATAGAGTTACCATCGTTCCATTCCCCGGTGAAAAATTAGATAATCCTTACTCACTGAATGTTACGGATATCTGTCCTGTTGGTGCTTTAACAAATCGGGATTTTAGATTTAAAGCCCGGATCTGGGATATGTCTAAAACGAATTCTATTTGTACTGGATGTTCCCGCGGATGCAATGATGAAATTTGGGTACGTAATAATGAAATTTTACGATTGACCCCAAGATACAACCAGGATGTAAACAGTTACTGGATGTGCGATCATGGAAGATTGAATACTTTTAAATTTGTTAATGCGGAAAATAGAATCGATGGACCATATCTAAAAAAAGATGGTGTGTTAAGCAGGGTAGGATATGATGAAGCGATTGCAAATACTGTTCGACAATTGAAATCTTTTAAACCAAGCGAAATTGCATTTTTAGGATCTGCATTTGCAACCTGTGAAGATAATTTTGTATTCGCAAAGTTGGCAAGAGTGGTTAACGGTGGAAAGGAACTGGATTTTGTTCAGCACATTTCAATAGGTAAAGGAGATGATATTTTAATTAGAGTAGATAAAACACCAAATGCTTTGGGTGCTGAACTAGTTGGAATAAAACCTATTTCTGTTGGATTAGATTTTGAAAAATTTATTTCTGCAATTGAAAATGGTAGAATAAAAGCTCTGTATTGTCTTGAAGATGATATCGTTTCTATAAATAGCAGTTACGCTGGTGCGCTGTCAAAATTGGAATTATTAATTGTACATTCAACAAACAAAAATAAAACTACCAAACTTGCAGATATTGTATTTCCAGCTTCAACTTTTGCTGAGAAGAACGGTACTATGGTAAACTTTCAGGGGAAAGTTCAAAGAATCCGCCCTGCAGTTTCAACCGTGGATATGGATAGAAGTGTGGATGGAATGTCGTTAAGTCGTCTTGATAAATTTGGAACTGAATTTGACAGATGGAATCAAAGTAGAAAAGTAGATGCACGTGCAAGCTGGAAAATAATTCAATCAATTGCATCGCTGATGGGATTAAAAATTAAATATAATATGGCAGAAGAAGTATTTGAAGAAATATCTAAATCGATTAGTGCGTTCCATGATTTGGACTATGATGTTATTGGTGAACTTGGCGTTTCTGTAAAAACTAAACCTGAATTAGTTTAACACTGGAGTAAAGAATGAGTATTCTTTCAGTTGTAATAATTTCCCTTATAAAAATTTTGGTTGTTATAACAGTTTTACTTTTAACAGTTTCTTATCTTGTTTATTTTGAAAGAAAAATTTCAGCCTGGATTCAAAACCGAGTAGGTCCAAACAGAGTGGGCTGGCTCGGATTGCTTCAGCCATTTGCAGATGTGTTTAAATTATTATTTAAAGAAGATATTGTTCCAACTGTTTCCAACAAATTCATCCACTCTCTTGCACCGTTTATAGCATTATTTGTTGCTTTTACTACATATGCAGTAATTCCATTTGGACCGGATATAAATGTGTTTGGTCAACAAATACAGCTTGTATTAGCGGATGTAAATATAGGAATTTTGTATGTACTCGCTCTTACTTCGCTTGGAGTTTATGGAATAACATTCGCTGGATGGTCCTCAGGAAGCAAATATTCTTTGATTGGCGGAATTCGTTCATCAGCGCAAATGATTTCTTATGAAGTCTCGATGGGATTTTCAGTTGCGGGAGTTTTACTTTTATCAGAATCATTAAGACCTATTGTTATTGTTCAATCTCAATACGGTTGGATGTGGAATGCGATTGTTCAACCTATCGGGTTTATTACTTTTGTTGTTTCAGCTTTTGCAGAAACCAATCGTTTACCATTTGATTTACCAGAAGCCGAACCAGAACTTGTAGGTGGTTATCATACAGAATACAGCAGTATGAAATTTGCCGGTTTCTTTCTTGCAGAATATGCAAATATGGCTATTGCTGCTGCAATGATTGTAACTTTATATCTGGGTGGCTACCAGTTTCCATATATTGATAAGTTTGGGTTATCTTCTGGAGTTACGGTATTAATTCAGGTACTATCTTTTCTTTTAAAAACTGCTGCTGTATTATTTTTCTTTATTTGGATTCGTTGGAGCATTCCACGATTCAGATATGATCAATTAATGAATCTTGGCTGGAAAGTAATGTTCCCGCTTTCATTAATAAATATTATTTGGGTTGCTGCACTTATTATGATTTTCAAAATTTAATTTTTTCTCTTCTTCCATTAAGGAAGAAACAGAAATAGAGGCTTTGGTTTTTATGGCATTGAAGAAAAGAAAAAAAGATTTAAATTTTCTTGAAAAGATGTATATCCCAGAGATTGTAAAGGGATTGGGGCTTACGCTTAAAAATATGTTCAAGCCCAATGTTACAATGCAATACCCAGAGGAAAAGTTTCTTCCGTCTGCATCCTATCGAGGTCGGCCGGTATTGGTACAAGAAAAAAATGGTGGTGAACGATGCGTTGCCTGTGGTTTGTGTTCCCGCGTTTGCCCTTCTTTAGCAATCGAAGTTCAGGCTGCTGAAACCCGGCTTGAAAAGGAAAGATATCCGGAAAAATTTGAGATAAATATGCTTCGCTGTATCTTTTGTGGATTTTGTGAAGAAGTTTGTCCTGAAGAAGCAATAGTAATGAGTAAGGATTATGAATTAGTTTTTACAAACCGACAAAATGCTATATTTGGAAAAGATAAATTACTTGTTCCGATTGATAATATAAAAGATCGGTTAGAATATTTACGAAATTTTAAATAGTTGTTTTTTTTATGAGGGGATAATTTTAAAATAAGTAGTAACCTGATTATGGGAAGTTGGATGTCTAATTTTTTCATGATCAAAATGCCACTAGTATTTCTCTCCCCATCTTTGTGATAGTGCTTTTGTTTGAAACAAATGGAATTGAATATAGATGCTTTCCAAAATAATTTCTTGCGCCACTTACGGTATTGATGCCTATCTTGTTGAGGTTGAGGCTAACTGTGAAAAAAATATTCCCGGGTTCATAATTGTTGGACTTCCGGATAATGCTGTTAAAGAAAGTAGAGAAAGAGTTATTGCAGCAATTAAAAACAGCGGGCTCGATATTCAATTAAAAAAAGTTACTGTTAATCTTGCTCCAGCCGATATAAAAAAAGAAGGCAGTTCATTCGATTTACCTATCGCCATCGGTCTTCTTGCAGCTAATGAAAAAATTACCTCAACAGATTGGCTTGAAGATACTGTTTTTCTTGGAGAACTTTCACTTGATGGAAACCTAAGACCGATTAAAGGCGCCTTATCAATTGCTGCTGAAGCCCGGCATAAGGGTATTAAACGGATTATTTTACCGCAAGAATCAGCCAATGAAGCTGCTATTGTTGATGGAGTGGAAGTTTATGGTTGTAAATCGCTCTTTGAGGTTGTTGAACTGATAAATGGCGAAAAGGAAATGGAAACCATAAAAGTGAACAAAGATGAAATTTTTAATCAGGTAAATAAATATCAAATTGATTTTTCGGATGTTAAAGGGCAGGAAAATGTAAAGCGTGCTTTGGAAATTGCTGCCGCAGGTGCACACAATATTTTAATGATAGGTCCACCGGGATCTGGCAAAACAATGTTAGCAAAGAGATTCCCAACTATTTTGCCACCACTTACATTTGAAGAAGCATTGGAAACTACAAAAATTCATTCTGTAGCTGGAATTTTATCAAGAGAAAAAGCTTTAGTTACAGAAAGACCTTTTAGAAGTCCACATCATACTACTTCCGATGCGGCATTAGTTGGCGGTGGTTCTTTTCCTCGTCCGGGGGAAGTATCATTTGCGCATCATGGAGTTTTATTTTTAGATGAATTACCGGAATTTAAAAAAAATGTTTTGGAAGTTTTAAGACAACCATTAGAAGATGGAAGGGTTGTCGTTAGCCGGTCCAAAATGTCCCTCGAGTTTCCAGCCAATTTTATGCTTGCCGCAGCAATGAATCCTTGTCCATGTGGTTTTTATTCTGATCCCACCAAAGAATGTTCTTGTACACCTTTTCAAATTCAAAAATATATGGCAAAAATTTCTGGTCCATTGCTCGATAGAATAGATATTCATATTGAAGTTCCAGCAGTAAAATACAAAGAACTTTCCACTTCAGTTAAAGGAGAATCATCTGCAATTATTAGAGAACGCGTAATCAAGGCGCGGGAAGTTCAAATTAACCGATTTTCAAAACTAAAGCATATTTATAATAATGCTGACATGAGTTCTAAAGAAGTTAGACAATTCTGTACATTAGATAACTCTGGTTCAGAAATACTGAAAATGGCAATGACTAAGTTAGGTTTATCAGCCCGGGCTTACGATAGAATACTGAAAGTAAGTCGGACTATAGCCGATTTAGAAAATGCGGAGAATATCCTGCCTAATCATATAAGTGAAGCAATTCAATACCGTACTTTAGATAGACAATTATGGAACCGTTAAACATTAAAGCCATGATAAAAATTATATACTTTCCTTTATTCGTAATTTAGCCTTAAATCAAGCCCTAAAGTAAATTATTTTGATATAATATTGCTTTTTAAAATAAACTGGAATATATTTGAAGTTCATTTATTGTACAAGTCGGGCGGACGCCGGAGTTGGAGAGCCGGGGCGGACTGTAAATCCGTTGGCAAGCGCCTTTGGGGGTTCGAATCCCTCGCCGCCCACGGATTGTTCATATTGATGATTGAAAACTTGATTCTATTATAAAAAAAAAATTTTCAATTGTCAATATTCTATGAAGTTAGATGGTCAATTTTAGTGCGGGAGTAACTCAGTTGGCTAGAGTCACAGCCTTCCAAGCTGTTGGTCGCGGGTTCGAGTCCCGTCTCCCGCTCTAAGTGAATTATGCAATGTATATATTGCAAAGTCTGAAAGATGGAAGATATTATATAGGTTCCACATCAGATGTAAGAAAAAGGTTTGAATATCATAACACTGGAAGAACAGGTTATACAAAGAAATATCAACCGTGGGTTCTTATTTATTTTGAAGAATTTGAGACAAGAGCAGAAGCTGTAAGACGAGAAAAATATCTTAAATCACAAAAAAATATTAAGAGGTTTTTGGAGTCAGTTAATGTCAACTCAGTTGGCTAGAATCATCCCGCAATTCAGCGGGATTGGTCGCGGGTTCGAGTCCAGTCTCCCGCTCTACTAATTTATGTAATTCGCTGACGTAGCTCAGTTGGTAGAGCACATCCTTGGTAAGGATGAGGTCACCGGTTCAATCCCGGTCGTCAGCTCAAAAAAAAATATATATAGTAGAAGAAGTATGAGAGAAATAATAACATTAGAATGTACAGAGTGTAAAAGAAGAAATTACACTACAACCAAAAATAAACGTTTACACCCAAGCCGCGTTGAGTTTAAGAAATATTGCCGCTGGGATAAAAAACACACTATTCATAAAGAAACCAAATAAATTGTACGAGAGTAGCTCAATTGGCTAGAGCAGCGGTCTCCAAAACCGCAGGTTGGGGGTTCGAGTCCCTCCTCTCGTGCGAAGAATAAAAATTATGAAAGAAAAAATAATCAATTTTTTTAATGATGTTGTCAAGGAAATGAAAAAGGTTACTTGGCCAACTCAGGAAGAACTAAAAGAATCAACTACTGTCGTAATAGTTGTTTGTCTTATTATTGCAGCCTTTACATATCTTATTGATATGGCAATCACTCAAATATTTAAAGGGATTTTTTAGGCTTGATGATGGAATTGAAGTGGTATGTGGTTAGGACTTTTTCCGGGCATGAGAACAAAGTAAAGTCTTTAATTGATGTTGAACTTAAAGATAATATTCAATTAAAAGCAAAAATTCAGGATGTTTTAGTTCCTACTGAAAAAGTATTTGAAGTTAAAGATGGAAAAAAGAAGACTAAAAATAAAAATTTCTTCCCTGGATATATTTTAGTTCAAGCTGATTTAGACAATCAGGTTAAAGATTTCATCCTAAATACTCCATCAGTTATGGGGTTTTTAGGGACAGGAAAAAATCCAAATCCTCTTCAACCAGATGAAGTTAAAAGAATAGTTGGTAGATTAACTCAAGATCAAGACTCTGAAAGGATGGAAACTATCTTTAGAGTTGGAGATTTTGTTAAAATAAATGATGGTCCGTTCAACAATTTCTCTGGGTATATTCAAGAAGTAAATGAAGAAAAAATGAAAATAAAAGTTATGGTTTCAATATTTGGAAGAAAAACACCAATTGAAATCGATTTTGTTCAGGCAGAATTAGAAAAATAAGGTAGAATTTAATAATAGGTTAAATTATGGCAAAGAAAATAACTGGATTTATAAAATTGCAAATTCCCGCTGGTAAAGCTAATCCATCACCACCTGTTGGACCTGCTCTAGGCCAAAAAGGTGTTAATATTATGGAGTTTTGTAAGCAATTCAATGCTCGTACCGCTGACAAAGGAGGTTTAATAATTCCAGTTGTTATCACGGTTTTTTCTGATAAATCATTTACGTTTATTACGAAAACACCACCAGCAGCAGAATTACTTAAAAAGGCAGCAAAAGTTGAAAAAGGTGCAGCAGAACCAAATAAAGTGAAAGTTGCAAAAGTTACTAAATCTCAAGTAAAAGAAATTGCTGAAATGAAAATGCCCGATTTAAACGCTAATGATATTGACCACGCCATGAGTATGGTTGCAGGTACTGCAAGAAGCATGGGTTTTTCAGTAGAAGAATAAATACTTTAACTCTGTTTAAAGATAAAAGGATTTGAATAATGAAAGTTTCTAAAAGAATTAAATCAGCAAAAGCAAAAGTAGATTTAAAAAAAGATTATAATCTTGATGAAGCAGTCAAGAAATTAAAAGAAGTATCAAATGTTAAGTTTACTGAATCTTTGGACTGTGCAATTAGATTAGGTGTAGATCCTCGACACGCCGATCAAATGGTTAGAGGAACAGTGAGTTTACCAAATGGAACTGGAAAAGAAGTTAAAGTGTTAGTAGTTGCTAAAGGTTCAAAAGCTCAGGATGCACTTGATGCAGGAGCTGATTTTGCTGGGTTTGAAGAATATTTGGAAAAGATTAAAGGTGGATGGGCAGATATTGATGTAATTGTAGCTACACCGGATGTGATGGCAGATTTAGGAAAACTTGGTAGAATATTAGGTCCAAAAGGATTGATGCCTAATCCTAAAAGTGGTACTGTTACTATGGATGTTGCTCAGGCAGTTAAAGAAGTTAAAGCTGGCAAAATAGAATTCAGAGTAGATAAAACCGGAATAATAAGTACTTCATTAGGTAAACTTTCGTTTCCGGAAGATAAATTGGTTGAAAATGTAAGAGCATTTTTAACTACAATTATAAAAATGAAACCGTCTTCGGCAAAAGGACAATATGTTAAAAGCCTCTATCTTTCTACTACAATGGGACCAGGCTTAAAAATTTCCCGCGATGAAGTGGCAATTATTAAATAAGAATTTACGCACTCATATAAATAAATGCTTCTAGTTTATTTATTTAAAAATGATTTGGGAGAATAATGGACAAATCAGAGAAAAACGAAATAATCTCTCAGATTAAAGAACTTATCAATAACTCCTCTGCCATTTATTTGGTAGATTACAGCAAAATCAATGTAGAAGACATTAATCGTCTTCGAAAAGAATTTCGTAAAGAAGGAGTTAAATATAAAGTCTTTAAGAATACACTTTTCAAAAAAGCCTTAATCGAAATTCAAGGTTATGAAAAGTTTAATGATCTGTTAGTAGGAATGTCTGGTTTTGCATTTGCAAAAGATAATGCTACAGCACCGGCTAAAGTTATCAAGAAATTTTTTGATACTACCGGAAAATTTGCTCTTAAAGGTTGTTATATAGAAACTCAATTTTTCGAAGGAACGCAGCTTGATGTATTATCAACACTGCCTACCAAAGCAGAAATAATTGCAGGAATTATTGGTAGTCTTAACTCTCCAGCATCTGGAGTAGTTGGTGCAATTGGCGCCGTAATCAGAGATCTCGTTAGTGTAATAGACGCTATCGAACAAAAAAAAGCAGCATAAATAAAATTTGTTGAACGGAAAAACAATTTCAGGAGAATATAAAAATGTCAGAAAAAATTGCAGAACTTGTAGAGAAAATTAAAGGTTTAACTCTCTTAGAAGCATCTGAATTAAAGAAAGCACTTGAAGAAGAATTTGGTGTTACCGCAGCCGCTCCAATGATGATGGGAGCAATGCCTACTGCTGCAGCCGCAGCAGCTCCAGTAGAAGAAAAAACTGAATTTGATGTAAATCTAATATCTGCTGGCGAAAAGAAAATTAACGTAATTAAAGTTGTACGCGCTCATACCGGTTTAGGATTGAAAGAAGCAAAAGACTTAGTTGATGGTGCTCCAAAAACAGTTAAAGAAGCTGTTTCTAAAGATGAAGCTGAAAAACTTAAAAAAGAATTTGAAGAAGCTGGCGCAACAGTAGAGATTAAATAATTTCAATACGTATTAGAAATTATCAGTTTTTGAAAAGTGACTTGTGGAAAATTCCGCTAAGTCACTTTTCTATCTTTTTTGTAATTAACGTAGAAGAAAGGAAAATATAATGGAGGCAAGATTGGATAATAAAAGAATTTCATTCTCACGTATTCCTTCTACGATTGATGTGCCCGATTTATTGGACATTCAATTACAATCTTTTGAAGATTTTTTGCAGATTAAAACCCCACCTTCAAAAAGATTGAACCAAGGATTACAGCAAGTATTCCTTGCTAACTTTCCAATCCTTGATAATAAAGAATTTTATCGCTTGGATTTTAACGAGTATTACGTAGAGAAACCACGTTACTCTATTGAAGAATGTGAAGAAAGAGGATTAACTTTCTCTGCTCCACTCAAAGCTAAGTTACGTCTTTCTGCAAAAGATCCGGAAACAAACGAGTTTGTAAATTCTGTAGAACAGGAAGTTTATTTAGGTAACTTACCTTTTATGACAAACTACGGTACGTTTATTATTAACGGCGCAGAAAGAGTAGTTGTTACACAATTGCACCGGTCCCCAGGTGTTGCGTTTTCTCAAACGGTACATCCTAATGGAACACCAATTTACTCAGCACGTATAATTCCATTCAGAGGTTCCTGGGTTGAGTTTGCAACAGACATTAATAATATTTTATACGTTTATATAGATCGACGTAAAAAATTTCCTTCAACTACACTTCTTCGTGCACTCGACTTTACAACTGATGAACAAATTTTAAATCTTTTTAACCTGATTGATAACGTTGAAGTAAAAAAAGTAAACGAAAGTTTTGTGGGTAGAATTGTTGCAGAAGATGTATTTGATATGACAACAGGTGAAATTTTCTTAACAAAAGATAATTCACTTACAGAAGAAGATGTTGAAAGACTTAAAGAATCAAGTATAAAAACAGTTAAATTAATTAGTAATGAAACAAGTCCAGATCATGATCTTATATTAAATACGTTAAAGAAAGATCCAGCGCGTACAAAAGAAGAAGCATTATTTGCAATATATCGTCAGTTACGTTCTGGCGAAGCTCCGGATGTTGAAACAGCGGCAGGATTGATTGAAAAACTATTCTTTAATGACAAGCGATACGATCTAGGTGAGGTTGGACGTTTTAGAATGAATGATAAATTGAATTTGAAAATTCCATCCAATGTTACTGTTCTAACTGTTGATGATATTATTGCAATTATGCGCCATATTATGAAATTGAAAAATGGAAATTTTTCTATAGATGATATTGACCACTTAGGAAACAGAAGAGTTAGAACTGTTGGTGAACAGTTAGCCCAGCAATATAATGTTGGTTTGGCAAGAATGGCGCGTACAATAAAAGAAAGAATGAATATGCGCGACTCAGAGAATTTCCAACCACAGGATTTAGTGAATGCCAGAACAATCAGTAGTGTTATTAATGCTTTCTTTGGAACGAATCAATTATCTCAATTTATGGATCAAACAAATCCATTGGCAGAGCTAACACACAAACGAAGAATCTCTGCATTAGGACCTGGCGGTTTAACACGTGAGCGGGCAGGTTTCGAAGTTAGAGATGTTCACCATTCTCATTATGGCAGATTATGTCCGATTGAAACTCCAGAAGGTCCAAATATTGGTCTGATTTCTTCATTAACTATCTACTCAAGAGTAAATCGTTATGGATTTTTAGAAACACCTTACAGAAAGGTGATTAATAATAAAGTATCTATGGACGTAGAGTATTTAAGTGCAGATCAGGAAGACAATTTTACTATTGCTCAGGCAAATGCAGCAATAGATGAACAAGGTAAGTTTTTAAGTGAAAGGATAAAGTGTAGAAGTAAAGGTGACTTTCCAGTTGTTCTGCCAAGTCAGCTTCAGTATATGGATGTAGCTCCAGCACAGATTGTAAGTGCGGCGGCTGCTTTAATTCCATTCCTTGAGCATGACGATGCTAACCGTGCCTTGATGGGTTCGAATATGCAGCGCCAGGCAGTACCGCTTTTATCTCCTGAAGCTCCTATTGTTGGAACTGGATTAGAAGGTAAAGTTGCAAAAGATTCAAGAGCAGTTATAGTTGCCGAAGAAGATGGTGTTATAGAATATGTTGATGCTGAAAGAATTATTGTTAAATATGATCTTAATCCAAATAGCCCGGAAGCATTAACCAGTTTTGATGATGAACGAAGAGTTGTATATAAACTTACAAAATTTGCTGGTACTAACCAGGAAACTTCAATAAATCATAAACCAATTGTTAAAGAAAAACAAAAAGTAAAAAAAGGGGAAGCAATTGCAGACGGTGCTGCCGTTGACAAAGGTGAGCTTGCTTTAGGAAGAAATATTCTTGTAGCATTTATGCCATGGCGTGGTTATAACTTTGAAGATGCTATTGTTATAAGCGAACGTGTTGTTAAAGAAGATGTTTTCACCTCTATTCATATTGAAGAATTTGAATTGCAGGTTAGAGAAACAAAACGCGGTGAAGAAGAATTAACAAGAGATATTCCAAACGTAAGTGAAGAAGCAACAAAAAATTTAGATGAATATGGAATTATTAGAGTTGGTGCTGAAGTAAAAGAAGGTGATATTTTAATTGGTAAAATTACTCCAAAGGGAGAAACAGATCCTACTCCGGAAGAAAAATTGCTTAAAGCTATCTTTGGTGATAAAGCAGGTGATGTAAAAGATGCTTCTCTAAAAGCAACGCCGGGTTTAAAAGGTACAGTAATTAAAACAAGGCTCTTTAGTCGTAAGAAAAAAGAATCCGAATCTAAAAAAATTGAAAAGAAACAACTGGAAGTTCTTGAAAATAATTACAAGAAAGATACTGCAGAACATTATCAAAAATTGATTGAGAAGTTAACGAAAATTTGTCTTGGACAAACAGCATCTGGAATAAAAGATTTAGATGGGCATATTGCTTTAAGAAGCGGCTCAACGATCAAAGAAAAAACATTTGCCGAAATGGAAGATGTAACAAAATTAGATTATACATTTGATTGGTTTGAAGCCAAAAAATCAAATTCCTTAATAAAAAAACTCTACGAAAACTATTTCAATGTACTTTCTGATATTGAAGAAGAATATAAAAAAGAAAAGATTAAAATCCAGAGTGGAGATGAACTACCACCAGGAATTGTTCAATTAGCAAAAGTTTACGTTGCAAAAAAACGAAAACTTTCTGTTGGCGATAAAATGGCTGGTAGACATGGTAATAAAGGTGTTGTCGCTAAAGTTGTACCAGCGGAGGATATGCCTTACCTGGAAGACGGAACTCCGGTAGATATTGTTCTAAATCCTCTTGGTGTACCATCCCGTATGAACCTTGGACAGCTTTATGAAACCGCTCTCGGCTGGGTTGGTAAAAGATTGGGTGTTAGATTTACCACACCAATTTTTGATGGCGCCCGTGTTGAAGATATTGAAGACTACTTAGCCCAGGCTGGATTGGAAAGTGGCAGCAAAACAACAATGTACGACGGACGAAGCGGTGAAAAATTTCACCAGAAAGTTACTTGCGGGTATATCTACATGATGAAGCTTGGACATATGGTTGACGATAAAATTCATGCTCGTTCGATTGGACCATACTCGCTTATTACTCAACAGCCGCTTGGTGGAAAAGCTCAGTTTGGTGGTCAGCGATTTGGTGAAATGGAAGTTTGGGCGCTTGAAGGTTACGGTGCTGCCCATATCCTACAAGAAATATTAACGATTAAAAGCGATGATGTTGCAGGAAGAGCAAAAGCATATGAAGCGATTGTGAAAGGTGAAAATCTTCAGAATCCAAATGTTCCTGAAGCCTTTAATGTGCTAATTAAAGAAATGCAGGGTCTTGGCCTTGATATTAAAATTAATTAGTTACATCAGATTTATTTTCACTAGAAAGGAGATTTAATAATGCCATATAGAATGCAAGAAAATGCAGCGAAGACAATAGAAACAATTACTATTGGTTTAGCCAGTCCCGATGATATTTTGTCTCGCTCACACGGTGAAGTTACAAAACCAGAAACTATCAATTATCGTTCATTCAGACCAGAAAAAGATGGTTTGTTTTGCGAGAAAATTTTTGGTCCGATTAAAGATTGGGAATGCCATTGCGGTAAATATAAAAGAATCCGTTACAAAGGAATTGTTTGCGATAGATGCGGAGTTGAAGTTACTCAGAAAGCAGTACGCCGCGAAAGGATGGGGCATATTGCCCTTGCAGTTCCGGTTGTACATATTTGGTTCTTCCGTTCTCTACCGTCTAAGATTGGTAATATAATTGGAATGACAACTAAAGAGTTGGAAAAAATTATATACTACGAATCTTATGTTGTAATTAATCCAGGTCCTACAGGATTAAGCGCAAAAGATTTGATTTCAGAAGATCAATATTTTGAAATTCTTTATTCCCTTCCTGCCGGCAATGAAAAATTAGACGAGAACGACCCCAAAAAATTTGTTGCTAAAATTGGTGGTGAAGCCGTTAGAGAATTGCTAAAGAGATCCGATGTTGAAACACTATTTCATCAATTAAGAGAACAATCCAAAGTAGAAACTTCACAGCAAAAGAAAGCTGATCTTTTAAAACGTTTACGAGTTCTAGAAGCTTTTAGAGAAGATGATATTAAACCGATGAATAAACCGGAATGGATGGTATTAAGTGTAGTTCCGGTAATTCCTCCAGAACTAAGACCATTAGTTCCGCTTGAAGGTGGAAGGTTTGCAACAAGTGATTTGAATGATCTTTACAGAAGAGTGATTATTCGTAATAACAGATTAAAAAGATTAATTGATATAAAAGCACCGGAAGTAATTCTTCGTAATGAAAAACGAATGCTTCAGGAAGCAGTTGATGCACTCTTCGATAATTCAAGAAGAGGAAACGCAGTAAGAAGTGATAGCAACCGTCCGCTAAAATCGTTAAGCGATATGCTTAAAGGTAAGCAAGGACGATTCCGCCAGAACTTATTAGGAAAAAGAGTTGATTATTCCGGTCGTTCTGTAATCGTCGTTGGTCCCGAGTTAAAACTGCATCAATGTGGTTTACCAAAGGATATGGCAGTGGAATTATTCAAACCTTTTATCATTAGAAAATTGATCGAGAGAGGACATAATAAAACTGTTAAGAGTGCAAGAAAAGTTGTTGATAGAAAAGATCCGTTAATATGGGGAATTCTTGAAAACATAATTGAAGGACATCCGATCATGTTGAACCGTGCTCCAACGTTGCACAGGTTAGGCATTCAGGCGTTCCAGCCAATATTGATCGATGGAAAAGCAATTCAACTTCATCCAATGGTTTGTACTGCATTCAATGCCGATTTCGATGGAGATCAAATGGCAGTGCACGTACCACTTTCTTATGAAGCACAGCTTGAAGCATCATTATTGATGTTAAGCAGCCATAATATTCTTTCACCACAAAATGGAAATCCTATTGTTATCCCAACTCAAGATATCGTTTTAGGATGCTACTACCTTACAAAAGTTAAGGAAGGAGCTTATGGTGAAGGTTTAAGATTCAGTTCACCAGAGGAAGTTTTAATCGCTTATAACTCAAAAGCAGTGGATCTTCATGCAAAAATAAAAGTTAAATTTGATGGGAAAATTATCGACACCACAACGGGTAGAGTAATTTTTAATCAAATTGTTCCAAAGGAAATGGGTTTCTTAAACGAGTTGCTGATAAAGAAAATATTTAGTGGATTCATATACAAATTGTTCATCAAACTTGGAAACAAAGTTACTGCTAAATTCCTAGATGATTTGAAAGATTTAGGATTTAGATATGCAACTGCAGCAGGAATTTCTGTAAGCTTTTCAGATATGATTGTGCCGGAAGAAAAAATTAAATTGATTGATGATTCCAATAAAAAGGTTGGTGCAATTCTAAACGAACATGAACAAGGTGTTATTACGGATGCTGAAAGATACAATAAGATTATCGACGTTTGGACTCATACAACAAATAACGTTGCAAAATCTTTGATGGAAAAATTGAAAACTGATCAACTTGGCTTTAATTCTCTTCATATGATGGTTGATTCTGGTGCAAGAGGTTCGCAGGAACAGGTTCGTCAATTGGCTGGTATGCGTGGATTAATGATGAAACCGCAAAAAAGTTTAACTGGTCAATCTGGTGAAATTATTGAGAATCCAATCGTCGCAAATTTTAGAGAAGGATTATCAGTACTGGAATATTTTATCTCAACTCACGGTGCACGTAAAGGATTAGCTGATACTGCTCTTAAAACAGCTGATGCTGGTTATCTTACCAGAAGACTTTGCGATGTTGCGCAGGATGTAATTATTTCAGAAATAGATTGTGGTACCATCCGTGGTGTTGCAGTAACAGCTTTAAAGGACGTAGAACAAGAACGTGAACCATTATCAGAAAGAATAACCGGTCGTGTAGCGCAAGAAGATGTTTACGATCCACGCACCGATGAAATGATTGTTGAAGCTGGTCAATTGATTAATGAAGGTATCGCTGAAAAAATTGAAGACGCAAATATTGAATCAGTTTATATTCGTACAGTTTTAACTTGCGAATCTAAACGCGGTGTTTGTGCAAAATGTTATGGTAGAAATTTAACAACTGGAAAACTGGTAGAAATTGGTGAGGCAACTGGTATTATAGCTGCACAATCAATCGGTGAACCTGGTACGCAGCTTACATTAAGAACATTTCACCTTGGAGGTACTTCGTCACGTATTGCAAGTCAGTCCCAAGTAGAAACAAATGTTGAAGGAAAGGTTAGCTACGAAAAAGTTAATTTTGTTGAAAGAACTGATTTTTTTGGAAAAACTAAAGTTGTAATAGGAAGACGTGGTTCAATAAATATTACGGATAAAGATAATAGGCAAATAAAGAAGTTTGATGTTCCTTATGGATCTGAGTTAATTGTAAATGATGGACAAGCAATCAAAAAAGGAATTCCTCTTTTCAATCACGATCCATATAACTCAGTAATTCTAACAGATATTGCGGGCAAAGTTACCTTTGTGGATTTAGTTGATGGTGTAACCATGCAGCAAGTAACAGATGAACAGACTGGTCACGTGCAAAAAGTTGTTATTGAATCTAAAGATAAAACATTAACTCCGAGTATATTGATTACACCGGTTGAAGAAAAGACTGGCTCGCATAAATCACATGCAAAAGATTTTGAAGAAGGTAAAAAGATATTTAACATTCCCAATAGGGCATACATCTCTGTTGAAGAAGGAGAAGTAGTTCAAGCTGGAACAATCCTTGCAAAAATATCTAAACAAACTACAAAGACCAGAGATATTACAGGTGGGTTACCCCGTGTAACAGAATTATTTGAAGCAAGAAGTCCGCATGATCCTGCCATAGTAGCAGAAATAGAAGGAATGGTTAAGTTCGGAGCAAGGAAAAAAGGCTCTAGGGAAATTATAATTATTGCTCCAGATGGTTCTTACGAAAAAGTATATTCCGTTCCTTACGGTAAACATATTCTCGTTCAAGAAAGTGATGAAATTCCTGTAGGTGAAAAAATCACCGATGGACCAATCGATCCACATGATATTCTTAAAATTAAAGGAACTAATGCTGTTCAAGAATACTTAGTAAATGAAATACAGGATGTTTATCGTTTACAAGGTGTTAAAATAAATGATAAACACATTGAAATTATCGTTAGACAGATGTTACAAAAACTAAAAGTTGTGTCATCTGGTGATACAAGATTTATTGAAGAAGATTACGTTGATAGAATTGAATTTAACACTGAAAATGATAAAATTAAAACGATGGTTTATATTACTGATCCAGGAGGATCCAAATTCAAAACCGGGCAACTTTTAACCAGGAATAAATTCAGAGAATTAAACATCGAATTACAACGAAAAAGTAAGAAATTGATCGAAGCAAGAGATGCGGAAGCTGCAACATTTGAACATGTTTTATTAGGAATTACCCAAGCTGCACTTTCGACAGATAGTTTCCTTTCTGCTGCTTCATTCCAGGAAACAACCAAAGTATTAACAAATGCCTCAATTGAAGCCAAAACAGATTATCTGATTGGCTTAAAGGAAAACGTTGTTATGGGTCATCAAATTCCGGCCGGCACTGGATTAAAGAAGTACAGAAACATCCTGCTTAAAGGAGAGGAAGTGGTAAAAGAAGCTGAACAAACTGAGGAAATAAAGGAAGTAGTAGTATAAAATAAATAATATCATTTAAATGATTAATAAAGGCGACAGTTGCTTGACAATATAGGTTAATATAAATATATTTGTCGTCTAAAATTTTTTAAAATTGAGTTTTAGGAGGATTTTTAGTGCCCACAATAAATCAGTTAGTTCGAAAAGGGCGTATTAGGATTTTATCGAAAAACAAAGCTCCTGCTCTTGAGGCTTGCCCTCAAAAACGAGGAGTTTGTACTAGAGTTTATACAACGACACCTAAAAAACCAAATTCAGCTTTACGAAAAGTTGCAAGAGTTAGGTTAACAAATGGAATTGAAGTTACTGCTTATATTCCTGGCGAAGGACATAATTTGCAGGAACACTCAATAGTATTAATCAGAGGTGGTAGAGTAAAAGACTTACCAGGTGTTCGTTATCATATAATTCGTGGTACTTTAGATACAAGCGGTGTTGAAGATCGTAAAAAAGCTCGTTCTAAGTACGGAGCTAAAAAACCAAAAGCAAAATAAAATATGAGAAAAAGAAGAGCCGAAAAAAGGTATATAAAGCCTGATCCAAAATATAATGATTTAAATCTGGCAAAGTTTATCAATGCAATAATGTACGAAGGCAAAAAAAATGCCGCACGTCGTGTTGTTTATGAAGGATTTGAAATTATTGAAGAACGCACTAAAAAAGCAGCAATGGATGTATTTAATAGAGCGATAAATAATGTTCAACCTTATGTTGAAGTAAGAAGTAGAAGAGTTGGTGGTGCAACCTATCAAGTTCCAATGGAAGTTAGACCAGAAAGACGGTTGGCGTTAGCTTATCGTTGGATTAAAACCTACGCACGGGCTAGAAATGAAAAATCCATGGCAGCTAAACTTGCCTCAGAATTGATTTCAGCTTCAAATGGAGAAGGTTCGTCAATTAAGAAGAAAGATGATACTCATAAAATGGCAGAAGCAAATAAAGCATTTGCTCATTTCAAGTGGTAATGGAGAAAGGGAAATAAGTATTTAGTATGCACGAAAGAGTAAGTATAGATAAAGTTAGAAATATTGGGATTATGGCGCACATAGATGCGGGTAAAACCACTACTACTGAGAGAATTCTGTTCTACACAGGAAAAACTCACAGGATGGGTGAAGTACACGATGGTGCTGCTACAATGGATTGGATGGAACAGGAAAAAGAACGTGGAATTACAATTACGAGTGCAGCAACTACTTGTTTTTGGAATGATTATCAAATAAATATAATTGATACGCCTGGGCATGTTGATTTTACTGTAGAAGTTGAAAGGTCTTTAAGAGTTCTTGATGGTGCTATTGCTCTGTTCTGTGCAGTTGGCGGTGTTGAACCACAATCAGAAACTGTATGGCGGCAAGCTGATAAATATAGCGTTCCCAGAATTGCTTTTGTAAACAAGATGGATCGCGTTGGTGCAGATTTTTTTCACGCTGTTGAAATGATGAAAGATAGATTAGGCGCTAATGCTGTACCTGTTACATTACCAATTGGTGAAGGTGATCTGTTTGTTGGAATTATTGATCTTATTTCCTTCAAAGCACTTATGTATCACGAAGAAACCTATGGTGCCACTCACGATGAAATTCCGATTCCTCAAAGTTTAAAAGAGATTGCTAATAAATATAGAACCTTAATGCTCGAGGCTGTTTCTGACGTGGATGATACTCTGCTGGAAAAATATTTAGAAGGTAAAAATATTTCGGAAAATGAAATTATTAAAGTGTTAAGACAAGCAACTATTCAGGCAAAAATTATCCCGGTTCTTTGTGGATCATCCTTTAAAAATAAAGGTGTGCAAAGATTGTTAGACGCTGTTATTGAATTTTTACCTTCCCCAATTGATGTTGGAGATATTCAAGCACATCATCCTGATACAAAGGATGTTGTTGTTAGAAAGGTAAATGAGGATGAAGAGTTTACTGGATTAGCTTTTAAGATTATGTCTGATCCATTTGTTGGTAAGTTAACTTACGTTAGAGTTTATAGCGGCACCTGTAATGCTGGCTCATATGTTTATAACTCAGTATCAGGAAGAAAAGAAAGAGTTGGTAGAATTCTTAAAATGCACGCCAACCATAGACAGGATGTTGATGAAATTATTGCTGGTGATATTGCAGCAATTGTTGGATTGAAATATACAAAGACTGGTGATACATTATGCAATGAAGATGATCCAATAATTATGGAAAAGATGATATTTCCAGAGCCAGTTATTCAAATTGCAATTGAACCGAAAACTAAAGCTGATCAGGATAAACTATCAGAAGCTTTAGCAAAATTATCTGATGAAGATCCCACTTTTAAAGTAAAAGTTGATGATGAAACAGGACAGACATTAATTAGTGGAATGGGCGAACTTCATTTGGAAATTCTTGTTGATAGAATGAAACGCGAGTTTAAAGTTGAAGCAAATGTTGGTAAACCACAGGTGGCTTACAGAGAATCAATTACTGCAACTGTTAACGTAGAAGGTAAATTTATTAAACAATCAGGTGGACGTGGAAAATACGGTCACGTCTGGATTGAACTTAGTCCTAATGAACCTGGTAAAGGTTATGAATTTACAAATGCAATTGTTGGTGGTGTAGTTCCTAAAGAATATATTACTCCAGTTTCTGCTGGTATTCAGGAATCAATGAGAAATGGAGTTATTGCTGGATTTCCTGTTGTTGATATTAAAGCAAAATTATATGATGGTTCTTATCACGATGTTGATTCAGATGAAATTTCCTTTAAAGTTGCCGGATCTATGGCATTCAGAGAAGGTGCGAAAAAAGCGAAACCAGTTTTACTTGAACCCATTATGGCTGTAGAAGTTATTACACCTGAAGATTATTTAGGCGATGTAATGGGCGATCTAAATTCCCGCAGAGGAAAAATTGAAGGCTTTGCTGCCCGAAAAGATGCTCAGGTTATTAAAGCAACCGTTCCGCTTTCAGAAATGTTTGGTTATGCAACAATTTTAAGATCAATGACTCAAGGAAGAGCGATTTATTCAATGCAATTTTCACATTATCATGAAGTACCAAAAAGTATAGCGGATGAGATTGCAGAAAAAACACAAGTAAGAAGATCAGTTACAACCAATTAATAAAAGAGAAAAGTAAATAAAATTACAAGGAGAACTCGATGGCAAAAGAAAAATTTGATAGGAGTAAACCTCACGTTAACGTAGGAACTATTGGTCACGTAGATCATGGTAAAACCACATTAACGGCTGCCATCACTATGGCGCTTAGCAGAAAGGGCTTATCAGCAATCAGAACATTTGATAGCATTGATAATGCTCCGGAAGAAAGAGAAAGAGGTATTACTATTGCAACAGCTCACGTTGAATACTCAACAGCTAATAGACACTACGCTCACGTAGATTGTCCTGGTCACGCAGATTATGTTAAAAACATGATCACTGGTGCTGCACAAATGGATGGTGCAATTCTTGTCGTTGCTGCTACTGATGGTCCAATGCCTCAAACCAGGGAACATATTCTTTTAGCTCGTCAGGTGGGTGTTCCAAAAATGGTTGTATTCTTAAATAAAGTTGACGCAGTTGATGATCCTGAATTAATTGAATTGGTTGAAGAAGAGTTGCGAGATTTGTTGACTAAATATGAATTCCCGGGTCTTGAAATTCCGATTATTAAAGGATCTGCGCTTCATGCTTTAGAAGCTGGTACAGATCTAACCACAAAGATGGACGACCCAAGATTTACATGTATTTGGGAACTTATGGAGGCAGTTGATAATTATATTCCGCTTCCAGAAAGAAGTGTAGATAAACCTTTCTTAATGCCAGTTGAAGATGTTTTTTCAATCACTGGTCGTGGTACTGTTGCTACAGGTAGAGTTGAAAGAGGACAAGTTAAAATTCAGGAAGAAGTTGAATTGATTGGACTTGGTGTTCATAAGAAAACAGTTGTTACCGGTATTGAAATGTTTAGGAAAGAATTAGATGCAGCAATGGCTGGTGATAATGCTGGAATTCTTTTAAGAGGTATTGATAAAAATGAAATTGAAAGAGGAATGGTTTTAGCTAAAACCGGAAGCATCACTCCTCATAAAGTTTTTGAAGGTGAAGTTTATATTCTTTCAAAAGAAGAAGGTGGAAGACACACACCATTTTTTAACGGATACAGACCACAATTTTATTTTAGAACAACTGACGTTACCGGAGTTGCAACATTACCAGAAGGAACCGAGATGGTTATGCCTGGTGATAATGTAAAATTAAAAGTTGAGTTGATTTCTGAAATTGCAATGGAAGAAAAACTTCGCTTTGCTATTCGAGAAGGTGGTAGAACAGTTGGATCTGGTGTTGTAACCAAGATTATATCATAAATGATTTTATTCCCGAAAGGATTAAATACTTTCGGGAAAAATTTTTATAGGAGTAGAAAACGTGGCTGGACAGAAAATAAGAATAAAATTAAAATCGTACGATCATATTCTTATTGATAAATCGACTGAAAAGATAATTAAGACTGTAAAGAGTACTGGAGCTGTTGTTTCTGGTCCAATTCCTCTTCCAACTAAAAAAACTATTTATACAGTCCTTCGTTCACCTCACGTCGATAAAAAGTCGAGAGAACAATTCGAAATTAGAGCACATAAAAGAATAATTGATATTCATAACTCTAATAACAAAACCGTCGATTCCCTTAGTAAATTGGAAATTCCGGCGGGTGTTGATATAGAGATAAAGTTATAAGGATTTTGAAAAAATGCCTGGATTGATTGGTAAAAAACTGGGAATGAGTAACTTTTTTGCTTCAGATGGAACGCTTGTTCCGGTCACTATTATTCAAGCTGGTCCTTGTCCTGTAGTTAGAATAATAAACAAAGAAAATGATGGTTACGAGGCTTTACTATTAGGCTTCGGAACCAGAAAAGTAAAAAATATTTCCAAACCAGTGTTGGGTCAATTTAAGAAAAGTGGAGTTACACCCACAGCTTCTATAAAAGAATTTAAAAATTTTGATGTTAACAATTACAAAATTGGTGACAGTATTAATGTTGAACTTTTTACTGAAGGTGAGTTTGTAAAAGTAACTGGCAAAACAAAAGGAAAAGGATTCCAGGGTGTAATGAGAAGACACAACTTTGGTGGCGTTGGTGGTACAACTCACGGCCAAAGTGATAGATTACGCGCACCTGGTTCTATCGGTTCCAGTTCTTATCCTTCAAGAGTATTTAAAGGACAAAGAATGGCTGGTAGAATGGGTTATGACCAGGTTACAATAAGACATCTTAAAGTAATTAAAGTGATTGCAGAAAAAAATATAATTATGGTAAAAGGATCAGTTCCTGGATCCATAAATTCAATAGTTGAAATTAACAAGTAAAAGTTTGGTTTAAAGATGACATTAGATGTTTATAAAATAGATGGCACTAAAAGCGGCGAAACCGTTGAATTGAAAGATGATATTTTCAATATCGAGCCAAACGATCACGCCATTTATTTAACTGTTAAGGCTCATTTGGCAAACCAGCGCCAGGGTACTTCTAAAGCTAAAGAAAGAAACGAAGTGCGTGGTGGTGGAAAAAAACCTTGGCGACAAAAAGGAAGAGGTGGTGCAAGAGCAGGTACATCACGTTCACCACTTTGGGTTGGTGGTGGTACTATCTTTGGACCTAAACCAAGGGATTATTATCAGGACATTAATAAAAAAGTTAAAAAGCTGGCAAGAAAATCTGCACTTTCATATAAAGTTAAAGACGAGCAATTAATGGTTGTGGAAGATTTTAACCTTGATGCACCTAAAACAAAAGAGTTCTCCAATATTCTTAAAGCATTAAAGTTAGAAAATAAAAAAGCTCTTCTGCTAACAAACGGAAACTTAGAGAACATTTACAAATCTAGCCGTAACATTCCCAAAATTAATGTTCTTGATGCAGTTAACGCTTCAACTTATGACATTCTTAATAATCAGATGGTTGTTATTCAAAAAGGCGCAGTTGAAGCTTTCGAAAAAACATTTAGCAGCAACATTGTTAAGGTGGTTGAATAATATGCGACAAGTTTTAATCAAACCGCTCATTACGGAAAAGATGAATGCATTAGCTGAAGCACAAAACAAATATGGTTTTATTGTGGATTATGCGGCTAATAAAATCCAGATTGCAAATGCAGTTGAAGAAAAATTTAATGTAGTTGTTTTCGATGTAAACACTATTAGATACGATGGTAAAACTAAAACACAATTTAGAAAAAGTGGAAGATTTACTGGTAAATCTCCAAAGTTTAAGAAAGCAATTATAACATTAGTAAAAGGTCAAAAGATAGACCTGTTTGAAGAAGTTCAGTAATTACGACCACACGAATTGGAGTAGTCTTTAATGGCAATTAGAAAATTAAAACCGAATACACCAGGAACAAGATTTATGTCTATTCCTTCCTTCGAAGAAATTACGAAGACGGAACCGGAAAAATCTTTAACGTTGTCTTTAAGAAAATCTGGTGGAAGAAATAATTTAGGTAGAGTAACATCACGTCACCGAGGCGGTGGTCATAAAAGAAAATTGAGAGTTATTGATTTTAAAAGAGATAAAACTGGAATTCCAGCAAAAGTATTTTCGATTGAATATGATCCAAACCGTTCATCAAGAATAGCGCTTTTGCATTATAGTGATGGCGAAAAACGATACATCCTTGCACCTGATGGATTAAAAGTTGGCGAAACATTAGTATCGGGTAGTGGAATAGAAATTAAAGTTGGTAATGCACTAAAGTTAAAAGAAATGCCTCTTGGAAGCTTTGTTCATAACGTAGAAATTAAACCGGGTAAAGGTGGACAAATTGGTAGAAGTGCTGGTTCCTCCGTACAACTGATGGCAAAAGAAGGCAAATATGCACAATTGAAAATGCCTTCCGGCGAAGTAAGAATTATTAGTGTTGACTGTATGGCTACATATGGATTGGTAGGAAATACTGATCACGAAAATATTAGTGTTGGAAAAGCAGGAAGAAGCAGATGGCTTGGAATCAGACCTCATGTACGTGGAGTTGCAATGAATCCTGTAGACCATCCAATGGGTGGTGGTGAAGGTAAAACTTCTGGTGGTGGTCATCCGGTTTCTCCGTGGGGTACGCCGGCAAAAGGTTATAAAACTCGTAAGAAAAAGAATTCTTCAAATAAATACATTATAAAACGTAGAAGTAAGTAGAGAGTAGTAAATGCCAAGATCTGTAAAAAAGGGACCATACATTGACGTTAAATTGCAATTAAAAATTCGTCAAATGAACCAAGCGAACCAGAAGAAAATTATTAAAACCTGGTCTCGTTCAAGTACCATTTCTCCAGAATTTGTTGGACATACTGTTGCAGTACACAACGGTAATAAAATGATTCCGGTTTATGTTTCAGAAAATATGGTTGGCCACAAATTAGGTGAATTTTCACCAACAAGAATTTTTAGAGGTCATCCCGGAACAAAAGCAGAAAAAGCATCTAAGGTAAAATAAAGTAATCCGAGGTTAGGAAATTATGCAAGCAAAAGCAACACATAGATACATTGGAACATCACCAAGAAAGATGAGGCTGGTAATTGATTTGATCCGTGGTAAAGCTGCAGATCAAGCTATGGAAATTCTTCATTTCCAACCAAAACATGCTTCTAAAGATGCAATAAAAGTTTTAAGATCAGCTATTTCTAATATGCTAAATAATGATGCGGCTGCAAGTAAAGTTGAACCTTCAGAATTGGTTGTTAAAGAAGTATTTGTTAATTGCGGACCAGCAATGAAAAGAATTTTACCTGCTCCTATGGGCAGAGCTTATAGAGTTAAAAAAAGATCTAATCATTTAACAATAGTTGTTGCAACTAAAGAGTAAAACTTAGGAGGAATTTTTGGGACAGAAGTGTAATCCGACTGGATTAAGATTAGGGATCATTAAAGGATGGGATTCTAACTGGTACGAAAGTAAAAGTTACGCCAGCAAATTAGTTGAGGATAAACAACTTCGGCAATACGTTAGACAAAGATTAAAGAAAGCCGGCATCTCAAAAATATTTATTGATAGAACTTCTAAAAATGTTATTCTTACAATCAACACATCTAGACCTGGTGTAGTAATTGGTAAAAGTGGAAAAGAAATAGCACAGCTGGAACAAGAATTAAAAAAAATAAGTGATAAAGAAGTTAAAGTTCAGATTACAGAAATAAAAAGACCGGAACTTGATGCTTATTTGGTTGGTGAAAATATTGCATCACAATTGGAAGGCAGAATTTCATTCAGAAGAGCAATGAAAAGCTCTATAACTTCTGCAATGCGTATGGGTGCTGAAGGAATTAGAATTATGTGTGCTGGCAGGTTAGGCGGAGCAGAAATGGCTCGAACCGAACAGTACAAAGAAGGAAGAATTCCTTTGCATACACTTAGAGCAGATATTGATTATTCAACGGCAACAGCTCATACTATCTATGGAGCAATAGGAATAAAAGTTTGGATCTGCCGTGGTGAAATTCTTGGTAAAAGAGCAACAGAGTAATTAGCAGGAGTTTTTTGTTATGTTAATGCCTAAAAGAGTTAAATATAGAAAAGCACAACGCGGCAGAATGTGTGGAAAGGCTTACCGCGGAAGTACAATTTCATTTGGTGATTTTGGTTTGAAAGCTATGGAACCAGCGTGGATTACCAGCAGGCAAATTGAAGCATGCCGTGTTGCAATATCCCGCAAGATGAAAAGAGATGGACGAGTTTGGATTAGAATTTTTCCGGATAAACCAGTTACAAAGAAACCTTTGGAAACTAGAATGGGAAAAGGAAAAGGAGCTCCGGAATTTTGGGTGGCAGTAGTTAAACCTGGTAGAATTATGTTCGAAGTTGGTGGAATTCCGAAGGAACTTGCACAGGAAGCTATGACGGTTGCTTCCCATAAATTACCTATTAAAACAAAATTTGTTGTTAGACCTGATTACGAACAATAGGCAAGGTGATATGAAGATTCATGAAATTAGAGAAATGAAAACTAGCGAGATTATTCAGAAGATTACTGAAGATGAAAAAAATCTGTTAGATTTGAAATTTTCACACGCGTTAAAACAATTAACTAATACAGCTAAATTAAAATTAATACGTCGTGATGTTGCCAAAATGAAAACCATTTTAGCACAAAGAGAAATTGAAGAAAAAAATAAAGCCAAGAAAGAATAATAGGAGTTATTGCTGAAATATGGAAAAACGTTCCTTAAGAAAAACAAGAATTGGTTACGTTGTAAGCAATAAAATGGAAAAAAGCATTATTGTCGCCATCGAAAGAAAAGTTGCTCATGCTTTGTATAAAAAATATTTTAAGAAAACAACTAAACTGATGGCTCACGACGAAAAAAACGAATGTAAAATTGGCGATAAAGTAAAAATTATGGAAACACGACCGCTTAGCAAATCTAAAAAGTGGCGTTTAGTTGAAATCGTTGAACGCGCTAAGTAATCGACCCAAGGAGAATTCCAGATGATACAAGAAGAAACCTCATTAGTCGTTGCAGATAATTCAGGTGCAAAAAAAGTAAAGTGCATTAGAGTTCTTGGCGGAAGCAGCAGGCGGTATGCCAGTGTTGGTGATACAATTGTTGTTAGCGTTAAAACAGCTATCCCTGGTGGCACGGTAAAAAAAGGTGAAGTATCCAGAGCAGTTATTGTAAGAACGGCAAAAGAAGTTAAAAGAAAAGATGGTTCATATATTCGTTTTGATGAAAATGCAGCTGTTCTCATCAATGCACAGAACGAACCAAGAGGAACCAGGATCTTTGGTCCGGTTGCAAGAGAACTAAGAGATAAAAAATTCATGAAAATAATTTCTTTAGCCCCAGAAGTTTTATAAGAGCAGGATTTACTAAATGAAGATTCACAAAAACGATAATGTAATGATAATTGCCGGTAACTATAATGGAAAAACCGGAAAAGTTTTAAAAGTATTTCCAAAAGAAAATAGAGTTATAGTAGAAGGCGTAAATCTTAGAAAGCGCCACACCAAACCAAGTCAAAAAAGTCCGCAAGGTGGGATTATTGAAAAAGAAGCTCCTATAAACGTATCCAACGTTATGGTGCTCGATCCCAAGACTGGTAAACCATCAAGAATTGGAAAACAAATTATTATTGATGAAAAAACCGGCAAACAGAAAAGAGCAAGAATTCTAAAAACTAGCGGAGATATGTTAGCTTAATAATTTTTCATAGAGGTACTATTACTAATATGGCTGAAAAGAAACAACCGAAGAAAGAAGAAGTTAAACCAAAAGAACAAACTGGTAAAAAAGCTAAAGCCGGTAAAGAAGCTGAAGCTGCTAAAGTAAAAGAAGAAAAAATTACTCCACGTTTGTTTGATAAGTATAAAAAGGAAATTGTTCCGGATTTAATGAAACGATTTTCATATAAAAGCGTAATGCAAGTGCCAGGACTAGATAAAATTGTAGTTAATATGGGTGTTGGATCTGCAGTTACGGAACCAAAAAATCTTGAGGAAGCAGTAAGAGATTTGGAGACTGTTACAGGTCAAAAACCAAGTGTTAGGATTGCAAAAAAATCTATTTCTAACTTCAAACTTAGAGAAGGAATGAAAATAGGTGCGATGGTAACCTTACGTAGAGATAAAATGTATGAATTCCTGGATAGACTTATTACTATTGCTTTACCACGAGTTAGAGACTTTAGAGGAATATCAGATAAATCTTTTGATGGAAGAGGAAATTATACACTTGGAATAAAAGAACAAATCATATTCCCGGAAATTAATGTAGATAAGATTACAAAAGTATTAGGAATGGATATAACATTTGTTACAACTGCTTCAACAGATAATGAAGCGTATGAATTATTAACCGCCTTTGGCGTTCCGTTTAGAAAAAAAGAACTTAAACAAGCTTAACAGGAAATTTTATGGCAAGAACATGTTTAATTGCACGCGAAGCTAGAAGAAAAAAAATAGTAGAAAAATATGCTAAGCTTAGAAAAGAATTGAAAGAAAAAGGCGATTATGATGCTCTTCAGGCATTGCCTAAAGATTCCAATCCAATCAGGCTTCATCGACGATGCCAGATGACAGGTAGAGCGAGAGGTAATTACAGAAAATTTGGAGTTTCTCGTTTAGTGTTCAGAGAAATGGCTTTGAAAGGCGAAATTCCAGGTGTTAAAAAAGCAAGTTGGTAAAAGTTTAGGAGAATTTAGATGCCAGTTACAGATCCTATTGCAGATTTATTGACAAGAATAAGAAATGCAATTAAAGCGAGAAAAAAAAATGTTGATATACCTTTATCATCGATGAAAAAAAATGTTGCTGAGGTTTTAAAGAATAATAATTTCATCAATGATTATGGTATAGTTGAAGATAACAAACAAGGTATACTCAGAATCCAACTGAAATATACAAATGGTGTTTCAGCTATATCCGGCTTGAAGAAAATCAGCACTCCAGGTCTTAAGGTTTATATTGGAAAAGATAATATTCCAAAGGTTTTGAATGGTTTGGGTATGGCGGTTTTATCTACTCCAAAAGGTATTATAACCGACAAACAAGCAAGAAGAGAATCAATCGGCGGTGAAGTTATCTGCCACATTTGGTAAAATATTGACGGAGTTTAAGAGTGTCACGAATAGGTAAAAAACCGGTACTTACAGAAGGTGTTACAGTTTCTAAAACTGGCAACTTAATTAAAATAAAAGGTAAGTTAGGAGAGTTAACAAGAGAAATTCATCCAAACATGAAAATTGAAGTTAACAAAGATGAAATTGTTGTAGCACGACCGGATGATACAAAGCTGAATAAAGCACTACATGGTTTATCAAGGGCTTTAATTCAAAATATGGTTCAAGGTGTTAAAGAAGGATATTTAAAAACACTTGATATAGTCGGGGTTGGATTTAAAGCTGAACAAAAAGGTAAAAATGTATTACTAACAATTGGTTTATCACATCCAATTTATTTTGCACCACCGGATTCTATCAAGTTAGAAGTTACTACACCAACCCAGATGAAAATTTCTGGAATAGATAAAGAATTGGTTGGATTAGTTGCAGCTAAAATCCGGTCATTAAAAAAACCTGAGCCATATAAAGGTAAAGGTATTAAGTACAGTGATGAAGTTATTGTTAAAAAAGCTGGCAAGACAGCTGGTAAATAAATTGATTTGGAGTTAATAATAAAATGATTCTTAAAAACACTAATACAAGATTACGTTCTAAAACCAGAATAAGAAAAAAAATATTCGGAACGGCAGAACGCCCTCGTATGACGGTATATCGCAGCTTGTCACAAATTTATATTCAAATTATAGATGATGTTGCGGGGAAAACGGTTTTATCAGCTTCTTCATTATCAAAAGAAGTTATTGATGAAGTTAAAAAAGCTAAAGGTAAAATTAGTAAAAGTAAGCTCGTTGGTTCCTTGGTTGCAAAGAAAGCTGTGGAAAGTAAAATTACTTCAGTTGTTTTTGATAGAAATGGATATAGATATCACGGTCGAGTTAAAGCATTAGCTGATGCAGCCCGTGATGCAGGATTGAAATTTTAAAGTTTGTTGCCGGATCGTCTAATGGCAGGACAACGCCCTTTGGAGGCGTCTGTAGAGGTTCGAGTCCTCTTCCGGCAGCGAGAAAAATAAAGTTAAGAGTTAACGGAGAATAAATTGAAGCATACAAAAGTAAGCGGTATCGATAATCTAAAAGAAAAAATTGTTCATATTAATCGCGTTGCAAAAGTAGTTAAAGGTGGTAGAAGGTTTTCATTTAATGCTATTGTTGTAGTCGGTGATGGTAATGGACACGTGGGCGTTGGATTAGGTAAAGCAAATGAAGTTACCGATGCAATCTCCAAGGGAATTGATGATGCAAAGAAAAACGTTTACAAGGTTCCTGTTATTAAGGGAACAATCCCACATACTATAATAGGAAAATTTGGTGCTGGACAGGTATTACTAAAACCCGCTTCTGCTGGTACTGGGTTGATAGCTGGTGGTGGTGTGCGTGCTGTTCTTGAATCTGCTGGCGTGCAGGATATTTTGACAAAATCATTAGGATCCAGCAATCCACACAACCAGGTAAAAGCAACTTTAAGTGCTTTGTTAAATCTTACAGATCCAAGATCGATGGCAAGAAAAAGAGGAATCACTTTAACAGAATTGTTTAAATCCTAATTGAGGATATTGATGGCTAAGAAACTGAAAATAACACAAACAAAAAGTATAATCGACAGACCAAAACCGCAGAAGAAAATTATTGCTGCTTTAGGTTTAGGCAGACCGAATTATTCTATCGTTCATAATGATTCTCCTCAAATAAGAGGAATGATCAATAAAGTTGTTCACTTAGTTAAATTTGAAGAAATTGAAGAGTAAAGATTTAGGGAATTATACATGGATATTTTAAGTAATCTATCATACGCAAAAGGTTCTAGGAAAAAAATCAAAAGAGTTGGTCGCGGGCAAGGCAGCGGACACGGTGGAACTTCTACACGTGGTTCTAATGGTCAGCTTTCTCGTTCCGGTGCAAACCACAGAAGCTGGTTTGAAGGCGGTCAAATGCCTTTACAAAGAAGAATTCCTAAACGCGGATTCACTAGTCCTTTTAAAGTTGTATTTCAAACAGTAAATTTAGACAGACTTCAGAAATTAGTTGACGATAAAAAGATTGTTGACGGAGTTGTTAATCCAGTTGTTCTTTTTAAAACTGGTGCAATTCGTAAAGCTGCTGCTCCTTTTAAAATTTTAGGAGAAGGTGAGCTAAAATCGAAATTAAATATAGAAGCTTATGCCTTCAGCGAAACGGCTAAACAAAAAATTGAAGCTGCTGGCGGAACAATTAAAACAATTGAAGTTTAATGGCTACCATACAAGAAACTTTTAGAAACATATTCAAAATTCACGAGTTACGTCAAAGAATTATTTATACTTTGGCTATACTTGTTTTAGTTAGGCTTGGTGCGCACATTACCTTACCTGGTATTGATGCCAAGGTTTTGGCAAGTGCAATGGCTAACAGTACTTCAGATAATCTTTTTGGATTATATGATTTATTTGTAGGTGGAGCATTTAAAAATGCTGCCATTTTTGCACTGGGAATTATGCCTTACATAAGCTCATCTATTATCATTCAGCTTATGGGAGCAGTTGTTCCATACTTCCAAAAACTTCAACAGGAAGGTGAAGAAGGCAGAAAAAAAATCAATCAGTTAACCCGTTATGGAACAGTTCCAATTTCTGCAATGCAGGCTTGGGGTGTTACAATTCACTTGATGAATATGAGTCCTAATGGTCAATCGATTGTACCAGCCTCAGTTGCTGGTTATGGATTTATTTTATCTACAATTGTTATCCTTGTCTCCGGTACTGTTTTTATGATGTGGCTTGGAGAACAGATTACTGATAAAGGAATTGGTAATGGTATTTCAATGATAATTTTCATTGGAATTATTGATAGATTCCCTTATGCAATACTTGATGAGTACAGGCTGATTGTTTCCGGACAAAGAAATATTATTATAGAAATTATAATTCTTACTTTTATGATTTTAGTAATTGCAGGTGTAATTTTAGTTACCCAGGGTACCAGAAGAATTCCTGTTCAATATGCAAAACGAGTTGTAGGAAGAAAAGTTTATGGTGGAGTAACGCAGTATATTCCACTTAGAGTTAATACTGCCGGAGTTATGCCAATTATCTTTGCACAATCAATTATGTTTGTTCCTAATACTGTTTTATCTTTCTTTCCTAACAGTGAGTTTATGCAAAGTTTAGCAACATATTTTGAATTCCGCTCTGTTACATATTCAGTTATTTATGCAATAATGATAATCTTCTTTACTTATTTTTATACTGCTATTGCCTTTAATCCAAAAGATGTTGCAGACAATATGAAGAAGCAGGGAGGATTTATTCCTGGAATTCGTCCAGGAAAACAAACCTCTGAATTTATAGATAATATTTTAACAAAAATCACTTTACCGGGTTCTTTTTTCCTTGCGATCGTAGCTATACTTCCCGCATTTGTGTCAGGATTCGGAGTTTCCGGTCAGTTCGCATCTTTCTTTGGCGGTACAAGTTTGTTGATTGTTGTTGGTGTTGCTTTAGATACATTACAACAGATAGAATCGCACCTGTTGATGCGGCATTATGATGGATTTATGAAATCCGGAAAGATTAGAGGAAGAAGGTAATCTTTAATTGTGATCATTATAAAGACTAAGAAAGAAATTGATTATATAAGAGAAAGTTGTAAGATTGTTGCCGAAACATTATTGTTAATTAAAAAAAATGTTAAACCGGGTGTTTCGACTTTTGAGTTAGATAAAATTGCTGATGATTATATACAGAGTAACAATGCTAAATCAGCATTTAAAGGTTACTCACAAGGTGGTTCTTTGAAATTTCCAGGTTGTATCTGTACTTCAGTTGATGAAGAAGTAGTTCATGGAATTCCAGGTAGCAGGATCTTGAAAGAAGGTGAAATCATTTCTCTTGATTGCGGTGTTGTAAAAGATAATTATTTTGGTGATGCCGCTTTATCCGTTGCTGTTGGAGAAATTTCTGAAGATAAAAAGAAATTGATGAATGTTACTGAAGAATCTCTTTACAAAGGAATTGAACAAGCTCTGGTAAATAACCGGGTACACGATATTTCCTTTGCTGTGCAGCAATATGTAGAATCAAATGGATTTTCTGTTGTAAGAGATTTATGCGGTCATGGTGTAGGAAAAAGATTACATGAAGAACCTTCAATTCCAAATTTTGGAAAAAAGGGTACAGGTCCAAAACTGAAAAAAGGAATGACATTGGCAATAGAACCGATGGTTAATTTTGGCAGTTACGAAATTAAAGTTGATTACGATGGCTGGACAATTTTAGCAGCAGATGGTTTTCCATCAGCTCATTTTGAGCATACCGTTTTTATAAATGACGGTAAACCAGAAATATTAACAATTGCTTAAATAAATGGCTAAACAAGGTCCAATAAAAGTAGATGGTGTGGTAACCGAAACTTTACCAAACGCACACTTTAGGGTAAAGCTGGATAACAACCACGAAATACTTGCACATATTTCTGGTAAAATGCGGATGCACTTTATAAAAATTTTGGTTGGTGATAAAGTTGCGATTGAATTATCACCATACGATTTAAACAAGGGAAGAATTACATACAGATATAAATGATGGAGAAGCAATGAAGGTTAGAGCTTCAGTAAAAAAGATTTGCGACAATTGTAAAATAATTAAGCGCAAAGGGCAAGTAAGAGTTATTTGTAAAAACCCAAAACATAAACAAAGACAAGGTTAAAATAAGGAGATTGCAGTTTGGCTCGTATTGCAGGAATTGATTTACCAAAAACAAAAAAAGCCTTTATTGGATTAACTTATATCTTTGGTATTGGTCAGCATACCGCTAAAAAGATATTAACTAAAGCTAAAGTTAACCCCGATAAAAAAGTAGCCGAGTTAACAGAAGAAGAAATTGCCGAAATTCGTTCTGTAATGACCGCTGATTATAAAGTTGAAGGAGCTCTTAGAAGTGAAATTCAACAGAGCATTAAGAGACTGATGGATATTGGTGCCTATAGAGGATTACGCCATAGAAAAGGTCTGCCAGTAAGAGGTCAGCGTACAAGAACAAATTCCAGAACCAGAAAAGGCAAGAGAAGAACTGTTGCCGGGAAAAAGAAAACACCGGCTAAGAAGTAATATTGAATAATTAGGAGAAATCAGATTTGGCTAAAGTAGTTAAAAAAACTAAAAAAAGAGTTCACGTTGATGCAGTAGGTGTTGCTCACGTTAAGGCTACATTTAATAATGTTATTGTAACTCTAACCGATATTTATGGTAATACAATTTCCTGGTCTTCTGCTGGTAAAAATGGATTTAAAGGATCAAGAAAAAATACTCCATTTGCAGCTCAGGTATCTGCAGAAGCTGCTGCAAAGGAAGCCGTTGATCTTGGATTAAGAAAAGTTGATGTTTTGGTAAAGGGACCAGGTGCTGGCAGAGAAGCCGCCATCCGTGCGCTAAATACAGCCGGTCTGGATGTTATGTCTATTAAAGATATTACTCCAATACCGCATAACGGTTGCAGACCACCAAAGAAAAGAAGAGTTTAATTTAACGGAGATATTTTAGATGGCAAGACACACAGGACCAAGCTGTAGATTATGTAGAAGAGAAAAGCAAAAATTATTTCTTAAAGGAAGTAAATGTTTTTCTGATAAATGTACATTGGAGAAAAAGAATTATTCACCGGGACAGCACGGATTATCCAGAAGAACTAAATTTTCTGAATATGGAGTACAACTAAGAGAAAAGCAAAAAGTAAAAAGAATATATGGATTACTTGAGACTCAATTCCACAATTATTTCGAAAATGCAATCAGGCAAAAAGGCGTTACAGGCGAAAACCTGGTTAAGATTTTAGAAAGAAGATTTGATAATGTTGTATATCGTTTAGGATTTGCTCCTTCAAGAAAATCTGCAAGGCAGTTAATTTTGCATAGACATTTTTTAATAGATGATCAGATAGTTGATATACCATCATACATAGTTTCGCCTGGTGAAATAATAAAATTGCGAGACAAAAGTAAAAAATTAGATATAATTCATAATTCACTAAAACGTACTAAAGACAACGTGTATTCGTGGCTACAAATTGATAAAGCTTCTCTATCAGGTACCTTTTTACAAGTACCGGAAAGGGTAGAAGTGCCTCTCAATGCCAACGAACAACTTATCGTTGAGTTGTATTCTAAGTAATACCTTAAAAAATAAGTTTAACAATCGAGGAATTTAAATGAGTTTTTCTTTTATTAAAATGCCCGAAGCTGTTGTTTTAGATGAAACGAGTTACTCTAATACCTATGGAAAGTTTACGGTTCAACCGTTAGAAAGAGGTTTTGGTGTAACTTTGGGTAACTCTCTTCGTAGAGTTTTGTTATCATCATTAACCGGATCTGCTATTACAGCAATTAAAATCGATGGAATTCTGCATGAATTTAGTACAATTCCTGGTGTGGTAGAAGATGTTGCCGAAATCATTCTAAACTTAAAACAAGTTAGAATGAAAATTCTTAACAAGAAAACAAATAAGTTTGAACTTTCTTTTACCGGACCACATAATTTTACTGCAGCAGATATGCTAAAAAATAGTGCGGATATTGAAATACTTAACCCGGATTTGCATATTGCCACACTTAATAAAGATGCCAAATTCAGTATGGAAATAAGGTTTGGATTTGGGAAAGGATATGTTCCATCCGGTGAACAGATAATTCCAGATCAAACAATTGGATTAATCCCAATTGATTCCATCTTCACACCAATTAAAAATGTTAAATACGATATTGAAAATGTTCGTATTGGTGAGAAAAATGATTACGAAAAATTAACCATGGAAGTAATTACTGATGGTTCAATTACACCAGAAGATGCTCTTACAAATTCCGCAAAGATTTTGAAAGATCACATTCAAATGTTCATTAACTTTGATGTAGAACCAGAAGAAGAAAAAATTGTAAGCGAACAGGATGCAGAGAAAGATAGAATTAAAAGAATTCTTCTAACGAATGTTGATGATCTTGAACTTAGTGTTCGATCACATAATTGCCTGAAAGCTGCAAATATAAAATCTCTTGCGGATCTGGTTAGACGAGACGAAAATGAAATGCTTAAGTTCAGAAACTTTGGCAGAAAGTCTCTTGCAGAACTTATTGAAATTGTTGATACTTATGGATTGGAATTTGGAATGGATGTAGAAAAATACTTGAATGAAAAAACAGAAACTGAATAATTCCCTTAGAAGGTAGAATAATGAGACATAACAATAAAGGTAGAAAGTTAGGAAGAACAGCAAGTCATCGGGAAGCTACGTTAGAAGCTTTATCAACTTCTTTGCTTAAATATAAAAGAATTAAAACTACAGTTGCTAAAGCAAAAGAAGCAAGAACATTTGTTGAACCGCTTATTACAAAAGCAAAAGAGAATACTGTTCATGCAAGAAGACATGTTGCAAGATTTATTAATGATAAAGATGTAGTAAAAGAATTATTTACTGAAATCGTTCCTAAAATTGGTGAACGTCCAGGTGGATATACAAGGGTTGTAAAACTTGGCAGAAGATTAGGTGATGCAGCTGAAATAGCAATTCTTGAATTGGTAGATTATAATGAAGTTGCTAATTTGAAAGCCGTTGAGAAAAAAGAGAAGAAAGCTGAAAAGAAAGAGAAGAAAGCTGAAAAGAAAGCCAAGGAAAAGAAAACTGACGAAGTTCCAGTAGCTGAAGAAAAATAAAATTTAGTTAAAACTTGATAGAAAAGAGTAATCGTTAGTGCGGTTACTCTTTTTTTGTTTGTAGATAATTTTTAGGAAGCAATGTATAAGAAAATTGAATTTCTAAAATCAGTCTTTGATACAAAAGACTTACCCAAAAATAATCTTCCGGAAGTAGTTCTATGTGGTCGTTCAAATGTTGGCAAGTCATCATTTATCAATTCCTTTTTTAACAAAAAGTATCTGGCAAAAATAAGTTCTGCGCCTGGTAAAACACGCTCACTTAATTATTACAATGTAGAAGATTTGTTTTACCTTGTAGATCTCCCCGGTTATGGTTATGCTAAGGTAAGTAAAGAGGAAAGAAATAAATGGAGTGCATTAGTTCAATCTTACTTTAGCAGTGGCAGGGAAATTAAACTTGCTATTCATTTTATTGATAGCCGGAATAAACCAACTCAGCTAGATTTCGATTTAAATAATTATCTTAAAAAATTACTTATTCCATACACTGTAATTTTAAGCAAGATTGATAAACTTAAACAATCTGAATTAGCATTTGCCAAGAAGGAAATCAGCAGTTATTTTCCGGAATTATTTTTAGGAGAAAACCTTTTATTCTATTCATCCATTAAAGGAACTGGCAAAAAGGAAGTGCAAAAAAAGTTTTCTATCTTGTTTCAAAAATCAGATTCTCTTTTAATATAGTTTGCAATTTTTTTGTTCAAGGTTTATATTTCCTTTTGGTATAACACAATAATAGTAAAAAGCAGTTGATGATAACAGAAAGACTTAAAAAACGGATGTTAATCTTTTCAGTTATACCAATTTTGGCAATTGTTTCTTTTTTTATTCAGGACATATATCTTAAGGCTGCCTCAATACTCATCATTGTTATTTACGTCGGCTTTATTATTTTCTTAAGGGATTCTGTCCAGGTTGAAGAGACTATTGCTGCTGAACCGGAAATTGCACCAGAACCACCCACTTATCAACCAGATGCAGGCGAATCATTTACAATAATTTCCGCCAACAAAAACTTAGAAGTAATTACAGATGATAATTATGTTCCTGAACTTCACGCAGGAAAACGGCAGTACTTCAAACCACCAGACTTAAAAGAAAGCTTTGAAAAAATTGCAACGGAACCTTTACCTGCGGGAGTTGGTCAGGATGAGCAGTTTTCGTTTTTGCTGGAAAAAATTCTTACTTCAATTAAGGAAGCGTATTATGCACATACTGCTGTATTTTTTTGGTATAATAAAAGAAAAGAAAAATTAACGCTTGAAAAATATATTTCTTCTTCTACTGATATTGCCCAGAGAAAATTTGATCTGGAAGATGATATCTTAAGTAAAATTGTTCAGAAAGAAGAACCGGAACTTCTTACTGATATAACGCCCAACGCTGAGATTGATGTTATCCGGTATTATACGCAGGTTCAAGGCATTAAAAGTTTTGTTGGTGTTCCTTTGTTTTATGGAAAAAGCCTGGCAGGAATTCTTGCACTCGATTCCAAAGTTAGTGATGCATTTGGAATTGAACATATTTATGCGCTGGGAAGATTCATCCGGATCATTTCGATGATAATTGCATTGTATGATGAAAAATTTAAAGATTCTTTGGCTGAAAATCGTTTGAATGGATTGCTGGGTTTGCTTAGTGGTGATAAATTTTTTGATAACGAAGAAGATCTTTATAAAACCATGGAAGGTTCTCTTAAAAATCTTTTAACGTGGGATGCGTTCACATTTGTATGGTACAATCCAGTTGAACAAAAATTTAAAACTACAAAAATCGTTAACAATACTTCTCTTAAATACATTGGTGAAAATTTAGAAATTGATTTGAATGGAACCTTGGTTGGTAAAAGTATTGTAAATGGAATGCCGGTAAAAATTGATGATACATCAGCTTCCAGTTTTATCCGGTTTTCAAAAGCGGAGGATGTAAGTTTTGATGGATCATTCCTTGCAATTCCTCTGGTTTATGATAATCAGAATTATGGCGTACTCTGCTTCGAAAGCTTGAAGAAGAATGCTTATACTAATGCAGATGTTCAGTTTATGAAAGATGCTACCAGAATATTAGCATTTGTAGTCTATTCATATTCTACCCAAGCATTGCTAAAAAAATTACTTTCTGTTGATATTGAAACTCACACCTTAAACAAAACCACTTTTGTAGATAGGTTGAACTCCGACCTTTTAAAAGCCAACCAACTAAAAGTACCGGGAGCGCTTGCATTAATTTATATCGATGATTTTCTTGAGCAAGAATCGCTCTTTGAAGGTGATCCTTTTCCAAAAGTATTAAAATCGGTTGCACAAACCTTAGCTGCAGAAATAAGTCCAACCAATTTATTAAGCAGAATTGATGATAGAACTTTTGGAGTATATTTTTTCAATGCAACTACTAAAGATGTATTTCTTTGGGCGGAAAAACTTAGGGTTAAAATTGCACGTAAGCCAATCTCGGTTGTTTCCAAGCAAACAACATTTACAGTTTCAATTGGAGTAGCTTCAACCAACAACAAAATTGATGTGGAAGAAGTATTATACAATGCCGACCTTGCTTTAAAGAAAGCTTTAGAAAAAGGTGGTAATGCAGTCAGAAACATCAATTGATGTAATTATGATGAATCGATTGAAATGGTCAGTCTTTCAATTTCCGTATCACAACTAAATTAAAAAAAACTCTAAAGTGAACAATTTTATTTTAATAGTATTAGATGGCGTTGGTGTTGGTGAACTTCCTGACGCAAATAAATATGCTGATGAAGGGAGCAATACATTAAGCAATATGGCAAACGTTGTTGGTGGCTTGAATCTTCCCAACCTCGGAAAGTTTGGTTTGGGTAATATCATTAATATTTTGGGCATTGATAAAGAAAAAAATCCATTAGCTTCATACGGTCAAATGACCGAAGTATCGAATGGAAAGGATTCCGTTACCGGGCACTGGGAACTTGGCGGAATAAAAGTTGAATTCGACTTCCCATATTATCCAAACGGTTTTCCTGACGAATTGGTTGAAAGATTTATAAATCTTACCGGTATAAAAGGAATTCTTGGAAATAAGGCAGCTTCCGGAACAGAAATAATTAAAGAATTGGGGGATGAACATGTTCAAACAGGTTTTCCAATTATTTATACTTCAGCCGATTCTGTCTTTCAAATTGCCGCACACGAATTAATTATTCCGCTTGAAAAACTTTATGAAATTTGCTCAATCGCTCGTGAAAATCTTTTAACCGGTAAAGATTCGGTTGGAAGGGTAATTGCCAGACCATTTATTGGTAACAACAGTAATTATACACGCACTACCAATCGAAAAGATTTTGCAATGGATCCCATTTCTGACACAATCCTTGACGTACTATTTAACAATAACGTTAATACAGTTGCAATCGGAAAGATCAATGATCTTTTTAATTACCGCGGAATTAAAGTACAAGCTAAAACACACTCTAACCTGGAAGGAATTGAACAGCTGCTTAAATATTCGTCTGAATCTATTGGCAGTTTTATTTTTGCTAACCTTGTGGATTTTGATGTTTACTATGGTCATCGCAACGATCCACCTGGTTTTGCAAAAGCACTGAAAGAATTTGATGATCATCTGCCGGAAATTATTGAAAAGTTAGATGAATCTGATCGGTTAATCATTACTTCCGATCACGGGAATGACCCAACTACTCCAAGCACAGACCATAGCAGGGAATATGTTCCGCTACTTTTTTATAGAAAAAATGTTGTTGGAAAAAATCTTGGTATAAGAAAAACATTTTCAGATGCTGCAAAAACAATATCAGAATTCTTTAAGGTAGAATCCGGATTAAAAGGAACAAGTTTTTTGAATGAATAATAAATATTCAAAGACAGAATTTATTTTTTAACCTATTGAATTTGAGATGGAATTTACCCGATATGGGTAGTTTGCCGAGTAGCCGGTTTTACTTATATTTATTTTAAAGTAATACGGAGAACAAGAATTGAAAATTACGAAGCAGTTTACTAATCGTGAAAGTCAATCCTTAGATAAATACTTGCAGGAAATCGGTAAAGTGGATTTGTTGACTGCTGAGGATGAAATAAATTTAGCGATAAGAATTAAAAAAGATGATCCAATTGCTCTTGAAAGACTTGTTAAAGCAAATTTAAGATTTGTTGTAAGTGTGGCAAAACAATATCAAAACCAGGGCTTATCACTTGGCGATTTAATAAATGAAGGTAACCTTGGTTTAATTAAAGCTGCAAAACGTTATGATGAAACACGCGGTTTCAAATTTATTTCTTATGCAGTTTGGTGGATTCGCCAATCCATTCTTCAGGCACTTGCAGAGCAATCCAGGATAGTTAGATTGCCTTTAAATCGCGTTGGAGCTTTAAACAAAATTGGTAAAGCGTACAGCAACCTTGAGCAGGAATATGAAAGAGAGCCCAATGCTACAGAACTTGCCAAGGAATTGGATATGGATATTACTGAAGTATCCGATACATTAAAAATTTCCGGTCGCCACGTTTCAATGGATGCTCCATTTAGTATAGGTGATGATAACAGACTTTTAGATATTATTGAAAATGATGAACAACCTTCCCCGGATTTTACATTAATGTCAGACTCTCTTCGGAGTGAAGTTGAAAGAGCTCTATCAACACTTGCAGAAAGAGAAGCAGAAGTAATTAAACTTTATTTTGGACTGTATAAAGAACACGCTTTAACCTTAGAAGAAATTGGTGAAAAATTTAATTTAACCAGAGAAAGAGTTCGCCAAATTAAAGAAAAAGCTATTAGAAGATTAAGGCATGCGTCCCGTAGTAAAAATTTACGGACATACTTAGGATAAAATGAAATTTAATAACCCGATCAAAATTATAGTCTTGGCTATTTCAACAATTGTTTTGTTTAGTAGTTGTGCAGCATCTTCTTCTGCTAAAAGGTATGAAACTAAGAAAAATAAAGTGGAAGAAGATACTTCCCGGGTTGTTAGATTCAAAGTTGAACCAGAAAAAATAATTCCAGACACAATTAATTCTGATGAAGAAGATATTCAAGATATAGATGAAGAGCCGGATTACGTTGCTACCGCGGCAGATTCTGCAATCGTTAAAAATTTATTGGCAAAGTTTGCAATTAAAAATCTTTCTGACATCAATCCAGATTCTATTTCCTATAAAGAAAAAGTAATTATGGAGATAATAAAATATCTAAACACTCCATATAAGTTCGGTGGAAATTCCTGGAAAGGAATTGATTGTTCCGCTTTTACCCAAAATGTATTTAGCAATACGTTATCTATGAATATCCCACGTTCTGCAAGAGAACAATACCAGCTTGGGCAAGAAGTTGAAGACATTGCAGATTTACAATTTGGCGACCTGGTTTTTTTCAACACAAGACGAAGAGTAAAACCAGGACATGTTGGAATTTATATTGGAGAAAATTTATTTGCCCACGCCAGTAGAAAACGTGGTGTAACGGTGTCATCACTTGATGAGGATTATTATTCAAGAAAATATATGGGCGCAAAAAGGATGGAAGGATTACCACTCAATTAAATTCTAAAAGAAATCCCAAATGGAAAATATTCTTTAAACAAAAATTCAATCCCTCCAAATTATTTTTTTATATATTCTTAAAGATGGATTAACTAATGGCTCGTTTCAAACTTTTCATTGAATATGAAGGCACGCGCTACAGTGGGTGGCAAATGCAGAAGAACAGCAGAACTATTCAGGGAACGTTATTAACCGCCGCTGAAGAAATTTTCAAGAGTGAGCAGATTGATGTTCAAGGTTCTGGAAGAACAGACAGCGGAGTTCATGCTTTGTGTCAGGTTGCTCATCTTGATGTTAAGACAATGCTTGCCCCGGAAATTATCCGGATGAAGTTTAATGACATTCTACCGCACGATATAAATATTCTTGAAATAGAAAAAGCCTCAAGCAGTTTTCATTCCCGTCACGATGCTGTTAGCAGAAGTTATCTCTATCAAATATCCAAACGGCGGACTGCCTTTGGGAAAAATTATGTTTGGTGGATTAAAGACAAATTGAATTTCCAATCGATGGCGGAAGCCTCCAAATTATTTTCTGGAATGCTCAACTTCGCTTCATTTGCAGATGATGATAAAACTGAAAAATCAACCAAGGTTTTAATTGAAGATATTCAGTTGAAAGAAACAGGTGAGCTGATTCTTATCAGGATTGTTGGTTCTCATTTTCTTTGGAAGATGGTTAGAAGAATTATTGGTGTTCTGGTTGAAATCGGTAGAAAAAAACTTACCATAGCTGATATTGAATTTTTCCTTAATAACATTTCAAATGCTCCCGCAAAATTTACTGCCCCACCTTCAGGATTATTTTTAGAACAAGTTCTTTACAAGGGGGATAAACTGAATAAGGAACTTGAACCGACGATTTTCTTATCGGCTTCTAATAATTTTATCAGGAAAAATTAAGTGCTTGGTACAATCTTTCATTATGATGGAAGCGATTTCTTAGTTAAGAAATTTCTTGGGAAAGGAAAGTCCGGTTTTTCCTATTTAATTGAAAATGAAAATGCCAGGTACGTTTTGAAAATGATTCACGATGAGGATTGTCCTTACTATAGATTCTCAGACAAAATGAATAGTGAAATTGAAGCCTATGATAGATTGCGGCATCTTAATATTCCAATGCCAGTGTTAGTTTTCTTTGATACTAAGAGAAAATTTATAATAAAAGAATTTATTGATGGTTTGACAGGGACTGAAGCAATTGCAAAAGGATTAATTACAGATTCTATTTTTCTACAACTTTTTAAAACTTACCAGCGTCTTAAAAAGTATGAACTTAACATTGATTACTTCCCTTCTAATTTTGTAATTGAAAATGAAAAGCTGTATTACATAGATTATGAGATCAATCCGTACTTGGCAGAATGGGATTTGATAAACTGGGGTATTTATTATTGGGTTAATGAACCTGGAATGAAAAAATTTATTGAAACAGGTGATGCTTCATTTATAAATGAATTTATCGATAAAGGAATACCTTACAAAAAATTATTTCAGGAAAAAGTTGATGATCTTATTGAAAAATTTCAATAAGGATTAATCTTTCAACTCTCTTTTTTCAAGCAAATATTTCACATTTCGTTTTCTTAATTCATCAAGAATAAAACTAAAGCATTTCTTATCCTTTCCAATATATTCCGGCGGAATTATTCCTTTTACTCGGAATTTATTTTCCAGGATTAATCTTGCTGCTGCAGTGCAGGTATAACCTGTTGTTCTTGCCATAGAAGTTGTGTTTGTTGATTTATCAAATCTATCGAATAGATTGTATATATAAGTTACATCCTTCTTCTTTTCTTTTCCCTTGATGATTATTTTCATAGCAGTAAATTCGTCTTCTCCTTCCTCAAGCTGCCATAATGGAAATAAAAGTTTTGAGGTTAATTCTATAGGTTTGACTTTTACACTTCCAGCGCTAACGGGGTCCTGACTAAAGAATCCTGATTCGCTAAAGACTTTCATCAGATCAATATGCCCCGGATACCTAAGAGTTTTTTCTTTCATGTTTTTGATGTTCTTCATTTTTAACAGGGTCCTCAAACCATCAGTATTAAATGCTTCCAGCGTTCCAACTTCATCAAACTCAATCAATTCATTATCAGACATTGCTGGTTTAGTTATTAGTTTTCCATTCTCAATTAATCTTGCAGGACGAGTATAAATTTCGATTACGTCTGCAGGTGAAAAGGGAGCTTTATATTGAAATGGCATTGTCCGCTTAAATGGCAAACCGCCTACGTAACAAGCAAAGTCTTCAACTTCCATCCGATTATTATGATAGCCCAGAATTATATTCATCATTCCGGGCGCTACACCGCAATCGATAATGGCAGTTACACCATTTTCTTTGGCAAGCTTATTCAATTCAAATGGATCTTCATCAAAAAAAGATATGTCCACAACATTTTTACCGGCTTTAATAATTGTTTGAAGAGTTTTATATCCCATAAATCCGGGAACAGCTCCTACTACCAGATCAAAATCTCGTATAATTTTTTTTAACAGTAGAGAATTTCCAATATCAATACTATCTACTGAAAGATTTTTATGCTTCTTAAAACTTTCCAATTTTTGCATATCGATATCAATAGCTTTAACAAAATAATCGGAAAGTAAATCTTCTGCGATTGCTTTACCAACCATTCCTGCGCCAAGTACGATTACTTTTTTCATTTTATACCTAATAATTTTTAATGGAATGAGGAATAATTATATTTGAATCAAGAATTACAAATCATGGCTTAACAATGAAAAAGAACTTTATCCAATTACCCATTTTATTTTTTATCATGTTTTCAATTCAATTGTTCTCTCAATCTAAAGATACAATTATAGTCCATCAAATTCTTCCGGGTATCATTCACAAAAAAATTATAAGTGTTAAAGATACAATCCGCGTAAATGTTCTTGAGGTTGATTTGAGTCGGGGAGAGTATTACATCCGGTCAGCTTCAGCAAAAAATAATATTAAAGGAAAGGCAACCACAAGCAATGTTGTAAATTCATTTATTGATTCTTCATTTCAGGTTGTTGCTGCAATCAACGGGGATTTTTGGGAAGATGATGGTGAAGTAGTTAACAATATGATTTGTGAGGGAGATTTTGTTAAAGCAACTAAGTTTACAGATTCACCATTTAATGATTTTGTTAACTCTCAATTTGCAATAACTTTTAACAATAAACCGATGATAGAGCAATTCGTTTTTTCCGGAGACGTAATTTTTAAAAACGGGTTAATAGAAAAGATAAACCGGATAAATTCTAAAGCTGATAGCAATTCTTTTACATTGTATAATCATTACCAGGGGAAATCCACCCCAAAAGCTCCGGGTAATTGGAAGATAAATGAATTAGAGTTGAATCCGTTTTTGAAAAGTGGAGATACAATATTTTGTAAGTTGGGAACATATAGTCTTGAAGGTGAAAATAAAATCGAAAATGGAAAGTTTATTCTTTCAGCAAATAACCGGTATACAAAATACTTTAAAAAATTGGTTGGTCCTGGTGATATCATAAAGTTAGTGCTCCATCTTAATCCTAATCGGGTTAATGTTAGATCTTTAGTAGGAGGTTGGCCACGGCTTGTTTGCGATGGTAAAAATATATCAAGTAAAGCAGATTCGCTTGAAGGAGTTTTTCCACGATTTTCCAAAACAAAACATCCGCGTACTGGGATTGGATTTTCTAAAGATTCTACTAAACTTTTTCTAATTGCTGTCGATGGTAGACAGGAGTCGAGCAGCGGAATGTCTCTGAATCAATTTGCCAACCTGATGATTTCACAGGGTGTTTATCAAGGATTAAATTTTGATGGCGGTGGTTCTACAACGATGGTAATTGGCGGCGAAGTAGTAAATAAACCTTCGGATATTACTGGTGAGAGACCAGTTGGAAATTGTTTGCTGGTTGTTAAAAGAAAAGCAAAGTAATATTTGCTAGTTGACTCCAAAATTTATTCACACATTAAATGGATAAGAGTAATTGTTAACGGTTCAGATTTGTTGGAAGGGATGAATATCAAATGCTATCAAAATTTATCTTTAATCTGTTAATTTTGTTAATTTATTTTTCTTCAATTACCGCGCAGGAAAAATTAGACTACGTTAAAAAAGGGAATGAATTCTTCGATAAAAAAGATTTTGGAAAGGCAATTAAGTACTATTCCAAAGCAATCCAGTTGAATTCCAAAAATGATGATGCATTTTATTATCGTGCTTCTGCAAAATTTAATATTGGAGATTTAAAAGGTGCGATTGATGATTATTCCAATGTGTTGGAAATAAAACCTAAAAATTTTATTGCTTACGATGGAAGAGGAATTACAAAATTCAATTTGGGATTGTATAAACAAGCTCTTATCGATTTTACAAAAGCTCTTTCTATTGTGCCGGATTATGCTGATGGTTATAACAACCGGGCTTTTACAAAAGCAAAACTGAATGATTATTATGGCGCAATTAAAGATTATGATAAAGCAATTTCCCTTGATTCTACAAACTTGAACGCAAAGTACAATAGAGGGGTTGCAAAGGATAGTCTTGGAGATTATGATGGGGCAATAACAGATTTTTCACTGCTTATTAAAATATTTCCAAAGGTTCCGGAAAATTTTCTTGCGCGGGGAAACGTGCTCATCAAATTAAAAAATTATAAGAACGCCATTTTGGATTTTAATTTTGCGATAAAATTAAAGAAAGATTATGGTGATGCTTTTTGTGGAAGAGGGACCGCCAATTATTATTTAAATAATAAAAAAAATGCTTGTGTAGATTGGCAGAAAGCAAGTGAATTAAGAAACAAACAAGCCGCTAAATATTTATTTCAATTCTGTAAATGAATAAGTTTATCTAAATTGATTTAGTCAGATTGATTTATTTATTATTTCAAATTGATCCTCAATTATTACCAATTATTTTTCGATCATGTTGTAAAGAAGCAGAATATTTATTTTCTTATGCCTATGTTTAAAGCCTAAAAATAGAAATTCAATTTTATGCGTTATAGACGGCTATTATTACCTTTTATGCTTGTCATATCGGGAGTTTATCTTCTTTATTCTGCATTTAAAGATGTTGAAGAAGAAGCTGTTAAACAATTACACCAACAACAACTCGTGCATGCAATTCAAGCGGCAAACAACATCCGAGAATTTTTTACAAATTACCATACAAGATTAAATTATTTTGCTCAAAAAAAATCAGTTCTTAAAATGGACATAGAAGGGAAGTTATTAGTTGAGCATTTTTATAAAAGTAATTCTCACGAATTGAATGCGGTTACCCGTGTAGACTCATCTGGTAAAATAATGTTTACTATCCCCGAAAACCGGAAGTTGATTGGATCTGATATTTCTTTTCAGGAACACATTAAAAAATTACGCAAAACACATCACCCCGTATTGAGTAATATATTCCTTGCAGTTCAAGGGTTTAAAACAATTGCATTTTATGTCCCAGTTTTCAAGGATTCTATTTTCGCGGGTGGATTGGCTGTTCTGGTTCGGTTTGATGAACTTACTAAGAATTCATTGAAAGAAATAAGCATTAAGGAAAGTGGATTCGCCTGGTTAATGAATCAGGAAGGTACAATACTTTATCATCCTAATTCCAATTATCTTAACAAACCAGCATTGGATGTATTCAGGGATTCAGAATCAGCAATAAGTATGATTAAAAAAATATTAAAAGGTGAGTCAGGCATTGCGTCATACGAAAGCCATTTGCCGGGTGATAAAGACAGTAAAATGGAAGCTTTATATTATCCGGTTAAAATTGTTGATAATCTTTGGACCATTATTGTTGCAACGCCACGGATAGAAGTAATTAAAGATATGAAGGGATTTCTGATAAAATGGTCTACGATATCGATCCTTCTAATAACAGGAATTGTTTACTTTTCCTTCAATATTATTAAAGCAAAAACTGTAATACGTGAAGAAGTTGAACGCAAAAAAGCAGCACAGGCATTGGCAAGCTCAGAAAAAAAATTTCGCACATTAGTTGAAGTTTCCCCAGACTCAATTATTCTAACGGATTTATCCGGAAATATTAAAATCTGTAATCATAAAACTGTCCAAATACTTGGCTATATGAATACAGATGAATTAATTAATAAAAATGTAACTGATCTTGTTGCGCCGGAAGATAAAACTAAGGTAAATAATTTATTGCAGAAAACTATTAATAAAGAAATATCGGGCGAATTGGAATTATGTTTTTTCAGAAAGAATGGTTCTTCATTTACGGTTGAGGTAAATACTGCTGTGCTTCTTAATGAGCAGGAGCAACCAATTGCAATTGCAGCTATAGCACGGGACGTAACTGAAAGGAAAAAGAATCAGGAAGCATTAACCGAAGCCAAGGAAAAAGCTGAAAAATCTGATACATTGAAATCAGAATTTTTAGCCCAGATGTCTCATGAAATAAGAAGTCCAATAAATACAATTCTAAGTTTTGCAAGCTTATTAAAAGAAGAGATTCATGATACCGTTTCAGACGATTTGAAAATTAGTTTTTCGGGTATTGATAATGCTGGCAAACGAATTATTAGAACAATAGACATGATTCTGAATATGTCAGAAATTCAAATTGGAACCTACGAACCAGTTTTTCACCAGGTAAATTTATTTAAAGATATTTTGGAAAAACTATTTGTAGAGTTTAAACAAACTGCCAGCGATAAAGGTCTGGAATTATTTTTAATAAACAATATTCCACATAAAGATATTTTTATTTATGCAGATGAATATACGCTTGTCCAAATTTTCGATAATCTCATAAATAATGCAATTAAGTATACTGATAGCGGATCTGTTCAAATAATAATAAGTAATATTCAAAGCACTAAGATTTTAATTGAAATAAAAGATACGGGCATTGGTATATCAGACGAGTTCATACCAAGATTATTTGAACCATTTGGACAGGAAGAACAAGGTTATACCCGCAGATATGAAGGGAATGGTTTAGGTTTAGCATTAGTAAAAAAATATTGCGATATCAATAACCTTGATTTAGAAGTTGAAAGCGAAAAGGGGATCGGATCGAACTTCAAAGTGATTTATAAAATGATTTAATATTTCAAATTTATAATGTTGTGCATACACTCTACCCCAAGTGCTATGATGAAATAATTTTTAACGCAAAATTCCGTCCCGCATTTAAAACCGATAACACAGGCAGAATGGTTCTGGAAGTTGATAAGATAGGGGAGATAGAAAAACTTTAACCTTACCACACACTTTCAAGATAGAGTTGTAAGGTTTTAAACCGACTTTTTAAATTTCTCCCAGGAATGTATGCTAAACAATTTAATATGTCCTGTTTTCCGCATTGGGACACCCTGAGAGTTAATTACAAATCAGATATAGTAGTTTTTGTTCTTCCGTTAAGTTTATTTTTATAGATAGTTTTTGCTTTGATTCCGGTAAAATAAAATCTAACTGATATATTGTTTCAG
>JAPLFH010000044.1 GCA_026390815.1 Ignavibacteriales bacterium
CATGGTTAGTCAATCAAGGTATTGATGAGAAGAGAATAACCACTAGAGGTTATTGGTTCAGCAAACCAATTGCTACTAATAAAACAGCAGAAGGCAAACAAAAGAACAGAAGAATTGAATTCGTCCGTACAAAATAATTTCCGTATAATCCTATTTCTAAGGGCGAATCAAATGATTCGCCTTTTTTATTTTAATAACAAAATAAACTCTGGAAAAGCTTCCAAATATTTTTTACTGAAAAGGAATATTTTCCAGTTAAGTAAAGAATTATTTTAGAAGCGCTATTTTTATTTTTAGACTATCGGCGCCGTAAATATACCACATTCCACCAGCTTTGATTTCCTTTTTAAATGAAAGACTATCAACATCCAAATGTTCCCAACTTAAGCCTACATTTTTAAAATAATTCTTATCATAAACTGTTAAAATCTTTTTTTCGGAACCACAATAAATTATTCCTCTTACACCTTTTTCAAATAAATATTTTTGGTATTCCTTAACTGTTGGTTTTGGTCCTACAACTACATTTGGAAGAACAAGTGATACTTTACCATTAGACATTGATTCATAAAACAATGACGGTGGAAAAGCTTTTTTCTCAAATTTAAAAGTCTGAATGAATGCTTCGCTTATTAAGGAATTAGTGTTTACAGCATGAATTATTGTTGGTTTGGAAAGTGCGCGAACAAACAATGTTATCTCAAAAACTCCACTGGCATCATAAGGATAAATTGATACAGGCTTAAGGAAATATTGAATGGATTTTTGTTTTAGTAATTTAGCTTCCTTATTTATCCAGCTTGTATCATCAGGATTTTTATCATTCAACAATGCAACAACACTTCGAACGCCGCTTGGGAAGATGATTTTATCGAATTCATCGTCTGTTGGATAAGGTGTAAAATAAATATCATTTGCCAATTTAATCACTTCCCCTCTTTCAAGATTGTTCACGTTATCTAATGGAATTCTCGATTTAGCCGGTTTAACAGCAAGATTATTTCTCAATTCTAAAAGTACTTTCCGAAAAACATTAATCCGGTTATTATCCAAATATGAATGAATATAATACTTCCCCTTTTTATTAATTAAAGTATCAAGCAAGTTTTTTATCCGGGATTTTTCCAAAGTATTCCAGGGAAGCAAATGAATTTCAATGATTTTTATTTTGGTTAGGCTGGCATTAAACAATTCATCTTTTAATAAACTTGATTCAAATGGAAAGACTGAAGGATTTAATAATGAAATAACTGCATCATAACCATCGTCTTTTAACTTCGAAAGCATTTTATTATTCGGAAAAGTTCCGATGGTGAATGATGCATTTTTGATATTTAGAACTTGTTCGGATCTTGAACCAGATATCAACGCGGGATTCATCCATATTCCGGCAGAAAAAATTGCGGTTACAATTATTGTTAGTACGATAAGGATTGAAACCAAATTATTTTTAGTCCTTAATAAAAAAGCGAACGCTACTATCGCCAGGTAAAAAAACAATATGGTTATTACTATTATTAAACTAACAACCGAAAATTCATTTACCCATGCTCCACAATTTAGCTTGTCAATAATTGAAGCTATAAATTCAAAAAATAATACTGAACCTAATGTTAGGATAGAAAACATTATTAAGATAAAGAATACGAGAACAAATAAAACATTCTTAACTGAAACACTAAAGTATATGTTTTCAAATTTTTTAATGATTTGCATCTTTAATCCTGGAATCATTTTGTTTGATGCAAATTAATGTTTTTAAATGGAAATAGCATTCAATTCATAAATAAATTATTCTGGTTTTTAATAGCAATGAATTTATTTAAATTACAACTGATTAGTTTAGTTTTTATAGAACAGCTTTATAATGGACAAATACAAAATTAGCTTAAATTCTTAAAGGCTAAAGATTATATTGAAAGCATAAACAAAGGGATATTACCTTGGTGCGGTGGATTGAATATTAAAACCATTTTCAACCGAAGAATTAATGTTATGAATTAGAAAACATATCTTTTAATAAATCATAATAGAAGATGAGAGTGTAAATATGAAAAAATTATTTAGTATTGCTTCCTGGAATGTTGAACATTTCAAAAATGATCCTGCCAGAATTGATTTGATAATTGACTTCCTGAAGATCCAAAATCCGGATGTATTTGCTCTTTACGAAGTTGAAAGTGCTAAAGTGTATGACTCGCTTGTAACCAAATTACCCGACTACAGTTTTCATATTACAGAAGGTACACAGGTTCAGGAAATATTAGTTGGAGCAAATAAAAAACTAACTACATTTTTTACCCAGAAGATGGAATTTAAATCCGGCGATACTTATTTGCGACCTGGTGCTTTGCTTACGGTTCGACTTGACAATTTGGATTACCCGATTCTCTTCCTTCATACAAAAAGCGCTAACTCACCAATTGGACTTGGAATACGTGACGATATGTTTGAACGTGCATTCAAGTTAAAAAAATATCTTGATGAAATTTCAAAGAAAGCCGGTAAAGGTATTTCTAACTTTATTTTTCTTGGCGACCTGAATATTATGGGAATGGAATATCCATTCGATAAAAAAATTCTTGCTGATATTGAGTTGAAAAAGATTGCTAAAAATGCACAAAGTTGTAATATGGTTTTACTAACCAAAACTTCGGACTTTACGTGGTGGAATGGTCCTTCAAGTAAATTGAAACCTTCAAACTTAGATCAGGTTGTTGCTTCCAAACAACTAAAGTTTACTTCTTTTAATGGTAAAAATGTTGATGTTAGAGGATGGGTTAACGAAAAAGATAATACTGCCAAAGCTGACTGGATTAAAAAATATTCTGATCATTCTTTGCTTTACTTGCAGTTAGAAAAAAAATAATAACAAGGGAAATTTATGTTTAAAAAATTATTGCTGTTTATTTTTATAATAACATTCAGTAAAACTTTTTTAGCACAATCTCAATTCGGGGATTTTCTGAATCGCGTTAATTCTATATCCGATCAAACAGCAAAGAAGACCGTAGTAGATAGCTTTTATTCATTTGCGCAAACTAAAGGAATTCCATTTATTGAAAAGAATACTGCAAATTTTATTTACCGTGGTAATTCTAATACCGTTCAAGTTGCTGGCGATTTTACTGGCTGGAATCCCAGTCCAAATTTAACAAAACTGGATGGTACGGATTTGTTTTATGGAAGCGCTAACTTTGAAATGAATGCAAGACTTGACTACAAATTTATTTTGAATGGTGGCACCTGGATACTTGATCCGGCTAACCCACACAGAGTACCAGGTGGTTTTGGTGCAAATTCAGAACTTGCTATGCCGGAGTATGTACAACCCTGGGAGATAAATTATAAAGCGAATATAAAGCATGGCAAAATAGAACAGAAATCAATCCACAGTAATATCGTGAAGGCAAATTACCAATTACGAATATATTTGCCACCAGATTATGATTCATCAGCAACAACATATCCAGCTGTTTATTTTCAAGATGGAAATGATTATTTAAATTTTGCCAGCGCACAAAATATTATTGATAATCTGCTGGATAGCAATAAGATTAAACCATTTGTGGGTATTTTTGTTCAACCCAATAACCGGAATGATGAATATGCGTATGGTAAAAGAAATTTATATGCACAATTTTTTGTTGAGGAGTTGGTTCATTTTATTGATTCAATTTATAATACTGATCCTAAACCGAATAACAGATTAGTTCTTGGTGATTCTTTCGGTGGAAATATTTCTGCAATTATTTGTTATAATCATCCCGATGTATTTGCAAATTGCGGGCAGCAGTCCGGCGCTTTCTGGACGAACAATAATGAAGTAAGCAATATGTTAAGATTGCAGGAAGCTAAACCGATTAAAATCTTTTCAGTCTGGGGAACCTACGCTGATGTATCTGATGACTGGAGGTTGATAAAAGATGTTTTAGTTACAAAAGGTTATCAACTTAAATGGATTGAAAGACCGGAGGGACATAGTTGGGGTTTGTGGCGTGCTACTCTTGATGATCTTCTCCAATACTTTTTTCCGGCTAATTCAACATCAGTTAAAGATATAAATCCGGAAAAAGTATCTTTCACTTTAAAACAAAATTATCCAAATCCATTTAATCCCATAACGACGATAGAATACACGATTCCAATTCAAGAAGCAAACCCGGGTGTATTCATACAATTAAAAGTATATGATATTATTGGAAATGAAGTAACTGTTCTTGTAAACGAAAATCAGGAACCAGGTAATTATAGAATCAATTTTGATGGCAGAAAACTTTCTAGTGGAACATACTATTACAAATTACAAGCAGGAGATTTAGTTTCTATAAAAAAACTAATTCTGCTAAAGTAAATTTCAACAAGGTACTAGAGTTAATTATTTCCTTGTAGAACTCCATTATAAAATTCCTTAATGGAATAATTTAATTGTACCGTTTTAAATTAATCCTACAATTATTGATCTACTTAATGTTAAACTTCAAATTCTAATTTCCAAAGAAAGAAAATATTTTAGTATCTGCCGGATTCCTACGTTATGTGGAATGGTAATCAGAAATAGAAAATGGTTGTAACGTTACTTATAGAAACCAATCCAGTATATAGCACATAGGCGTCAACCTAAGAAAATTTTGCACTTGAATAGCTCCGGCATTTATGCCGGAGTATCGGAATCCACAAAAAATCCTGGACTTTAGTCCAACCTACTTGCAGTAGGCAAGTACAATCCTAATGTTGGGTTAAAGCCCTAAATTCATGGAGAATATTCTTTCCCCGACTTGAAAACCTGCCTACGGTAAGCAGGGTCGGGGCTATTTTCATCATAAACTAAATATTTTACCTTAAGTTGACGCCTTGAGTATATAGCAGGATTTAGGCAGTCGGAATTGTAATTTGCTTCCTACCTATTTCAGCCATTCCCTTAGAAATAATTATTTCACTCCAAATCCTGGTTCCAAATTGTGCTGTTGACTCTAAATTAATTACTTTTATATTATATAAAAAAAGCAAGAAAGGATTTTCAATTTTATTGTTACTGATGCGGAATAATAATATCCGTAATTACTAATTTAATTTTTAAAAATAATTTTAAGGAGATAAAAAATGGAAAAGACAATAACACTGCTAACAGAAAAAGATCAGTTCTTACAAACTTTTGAACGTGAATACCAGACAACTGTTAAAGTTCTTAAAGCATTTCCTTCAAACAAACTAGATCTAAAACCAGCAGAAAAATCTCGCACAGCCAGAGATCTTGCATGGACTTTTGTAATGGAATTAGGAGTTTTTGAAATGGCGCTAAAGGGAAAAATTGATTTCAGTGGACAAACACCTCCTGCACCCAAAACAATTGATGAAATTATTGCGACGTATGATAAATCTTTTAAACAGATTTTGAACAAAATAAAGAATTTAGTGGAAGACAATTTGAATACTCCTGTTGCATTTCCTGTTGGTCCAAAACAGATGATGGACTTAAGGACAATCGATATTTTTTGGACAATTCTAATGGATATGATTCATCATCGTGGACAGATGTCTGTTTACATTCGTATTGCTGGTGGAAAAGTACCTTCTATTTATGGTCCAACTGCAGACGAACCCTGGATGTAAAATATTTTCTCTTAATAGAATTTCATATTATTTGAGAATTGATATAAAGCTAATAGTTTAAAATGCAAGGTTTTCAGAGGCTTGAAGTATCGATAAATTTTAATAAAAAGAGATTGGATGGAATAATCGAAGTTCAATTTGATTATTATATGCATTCGATCTCGATTTATATCTAAATATAACGTGCTATAGAATATGTGAGAAAATAAATAGAGAATTAATAAAATCTAAAAAATCCTCCCCATACTTTGTAGCTTTTATTTTTAGGTTTTCAGTTATAAATGCATCATTTTTCATTCTTCATTCTACACTCTTCGTTCTTCACTCTTCGTTCTTTCCCACCCCCTATTTCAAAGTTCACTAAATTCATCTATTTTTAACCTGAAAAAATGTTTTTTTAATATTGCAGGTATTTAAATGTGGAAGGGATTTTTTATTTTCGTATTCATATCAATTGCATTTACAGTTATTCAATCGCAGAACATTAGTGTTAAAAGCAGCGCCCAGCTTACTTACGATGCACAGGGAGCATTTTATTATCCAAAGTTTACACCTGATGGTAAAAAGGTTTTTTTTAGCGCAGCAAACTTTGCCGGGCTCTATTATATGGAACTTAGCAAAGGGAAACTGGTTAAGTTCAATGATTATTATGGAGCCGGATATGGTTTTGCCTTTTCAAGGGATTCGAAAAATGTGTATTTCAGAATAAATAGATTTGAGAATAGAAGAAAATTATCATCACTTTTAACAGAGAATCTTAGCAACAAAAAAATAAAATATTTAGTTAAAGATAAAAAGGATTTATCAACTCCATTGGTAACAAAAAATGGAAATTGTGTTTATACAAATTCCGGTGAAGTTACGGTCCTGAATTCAACCAACAAAAAGCTTAGCAGAGTACAAATAAAAAAAACCAACCCGGTTGTGCTTATCGAAAATCAAAATTTAATATTGTTCAGGAATGGAAAAAAGAATGTTCTTAATCCTCTTGGAAACGGCAACTATATCTGGCCATCGCTTTCTGCTGATGGAAAGAAAATTTTGTTTACATTTGCTGGAGATGCGTCTTACATTTGCGATCTTAATGGTAATGTGCTGGTAAACTTAGGTTGGGCAAATGCTCCACAATGGTCTCCGGATGGTAATTGGATTGCTTATATGATAGATAAAAGCGATGGACATAATTTTACTTCATCAGATATTTGGGCAGTAACCTCCGATGGAAAAAATAAAGTGCAGTTAACATTTACTGATGACCAGATTGAACTTTATCCCGACTGGTCTCCTGCCGGTGATAAAATTGTTTACCATACACTAAATGGTAATGTTCATATGTTAAATCTGAATGTTACCAAATAAAAATTTTGAGAAAAATTTTTCTACCTAATTGACAACAAGATAATTTTATTTTAATCCTAACAGGATCATATCCGCAAGTATATTTGCACTTTCTTTAAGAAGCGGATCATCAAGTTTATCTTCTCTTGGCGCTACTTCACCTTTCTGAAGCAATTTAAGTCCAGCAGCTTGTCTTCTTTCGTTTAAACGCTGCAATCGTTTTTCTTCGGCTTCATCTTTTTCTTTTTTGCGCTGCTCCAGGTTTAGAGATAACATTTTTTTCTGACGCTCAGCTTTATAATCATCAATCTCTTCAATAATATTCTGGAATTCTGCGCTGTCCTTAACGCGTTCATCATGTTTTGTTAAAAGTTTTGGAATAATTTCTTTTAAATTTTCGAACAAATTAAATTTAGCAGAAGCTATTTGATCGTAAGGAAGAGAGCTTGGTTCAGAGCTTTCTCTAAACTCATTCGAATCTGCAGATGAAGGAAATGGAATATCAGGTATTACACCAAGTCGTTGAGTGCTGCCACCATTTATTCTGTAAAATTTTGCAATTGTAATTTTTAACTGCCCCAGTTTTGTAGAATCACCCAAGGAAAGCCGGTTAAGATCAATTAAATTTTGAACAGTTCCCTTTCCATAAGTTTGTTCGCCAATAATCAATCCGCGCTGGTAATCCTGAATTGCACCAGCAAATATTTCAGAAGCTGACGCACTAAACCTGTTAACTAAAACGGCGAGCGGTCCTCCATATACAATACCATTATCCGGATCTGTTCCAACTTCAATCCTTCCATCAGAATTTCTCACTTGAACAACCGGACCATCTTTAATGAATAAGCCGGTCAAGTCAATTGCTTCCTGCAAAGAACCGCCGCCATTATTTCTTAAATCTAAAATAACACCATCAACTTTTTCATCCTTCAATTCAAGTAACAATTTTTTTACATCTCGAGTTGCATTTTTATAATCTTTTTCACCGCGGGCTTGCGCTTCGTAATCAAAATAAAAAGATGGCAATGTTATTACACCAAGTTTGTATGGAACACCTTCCTCGTTTAATTGAATAACTTCTTTTTTTGCTGCCTGTTCTTCTAATTTAACTTTTTCTCTTACTAACCGTATTTCCTTGGGGGTGGAATTAACTCCAAGCTCAGCTTCCAGGATTTGAAGACGTACAACTGTTCCTTTTGGACCGCGTATTTTTTTAACAACATCATCAAGGCGTAAGCCGATTACATCAACAAATTTACCGGTATCTCCCTGTGCAACTGCAATAATTTTATCATCTTTATGAATCAAATTACTTTTAAATGCGGGACCGCCAGCAATAACTTCAACCACTTTTGTGTAATCATCTTCAGCTCCAAGCTGTGCACCAATCCCTTCCAAAGAAAGGCTCATATTTATCTTAAAGTTTTCTGAAGTAACAGGAGAAAAATAATTTGTATGCGGATCAATTGCTTCTGTAAAACTGTTCATATAAAATTGAAAAACATCTTCGCTATTATACTGAAGCATCCTCTTCTGGAAATTTTCGTAACGTTTTTTCAAGATGTCAGCAGTTTCTTTCCAGGTTTTTCCCTTAAGTATTTCGTTAAGAGCCTCATTCTTAATCCGTTTCCGCCAGATGTCATTAAGATCGGTTTCATCATTTATCCAATTAGCGTTTTTTCTATCAACTTCATAATATTCATTAACTGTAAAGTCAGGTTCAGTATCAAGAACCTTGTAGATATAATTATCTCTTTCTTTAAGCCGTTCAATAAATTTATTGTAGATATCGTAAGCTGGTTTTAATCTACCAATTTTAAGATCGTCATCAAGTTCGGTTCTATATTTTTTAAATCCTTCAATATCGGAAGCAAGAAAGTAGGTTTTACTATAATCAAGCGATTGCAGATAACGATCGAGAATTATTGAAGCCAACGAATCATTAACATTCGTTTTCTTGTAATGGTATCTTGTAAGTAAAGTCATTATCAACAGGTCAGATTTCTGATGTTTACTTTCTGGTTGCAGAGTGGTTATCGTATCGCCATCCTGCTTTATCTTTTCTGGGAAAGAATTTGCAGGTACATATGTTACTAAAACGAATAAGAACCAAATAAAAAAGAGTTTTTTCATAATTCAATTCCGATTAAATTTATCTTTCTTTAACAAAATTCCTGATTATAAGTTTCCATTGATTGTGATTATCTGTTTTTAATCAATTTGATTTACATTCGGCAGTGGCATTTTTTTTACCAGGATTTTATCAATCCTATTACCATCCATATCTACAACTTCAAAGGATAAACCAGAATTTTCAAATTTATCTCCTGTATGTGGAATTCTTTCAAGCTGAAGCATTATAAAACCGCTTATAGTTTGAAATTCTTCTTCTTCCTCACCAGGAAGTATTTCCAGACTAAAGATTTCTTTAAATTCATCGATAGGGATCATTCCATCAATTAACCAGGATTCATCTTCTCTTTTAACTGCATAAGGTTCCTCTTCTTGATCAGAACCAGGAAATTCTCCAAGCACTTCTTCAACAAGATCAGTTAAGGTAACCAATCCTTGGATGCCACCATATTCATCAATAACAATTGCAACATGGTTTTTGGTTTCTTTAAATCGCTCAAGAAGTATTAGCGCTCTGGAAGTTTCTGGCACAAACAAAGGCTGAAGCAAAGAATCTTTCAGCATCAAATCCTTATTTTCAATGTGGGATTTGAATATATCTTTTATTCGAACAACGCCAAGCAGGTTATCAATATTTTCATCACAAACAGGGTAATGAGAATAATTTCTTTCTGATATAATTTTCAGATTCTCATCCATTGGTGAATGCAAATCGAGCCAGGCAATTTGCGTACGTGGTGTCATAATCGATTCTACCCTTTTATCGCCAAATTTGAAAACAGAATTAAGAATATCTTGTTCCGCCTCTTCAATTATTCCCGCAGTCTTTCCTTCCCGGATTAGAATTTTTATTTCCTCTTCTGTTACTGTTGGCTCACTGGATGGTTTAACTCCCAGCAATTTTAAAATAACATTTGTAGAAAATGTTAAAAAACTTACGATGGGTTTTGCAATAATGGAAATTACCTTCATAGGGAAAGCAATAAGAATTGCAATTTTTTCAGGATTGTTGATAGCAATTCTCTTCGGTACTAACTCGCCAATAATCAAGGAAAGGTAAGTGATGAATGTGATAACAATAAAATAACCTAAAAATCCGCTGTACTTGGCAGTAAGTTCAAACGACTTAAAATATAATACTAACTTTTCTGCAAGCGTAGCACCGCCAAAGGTACCGGCAATAATTCCAACCGCAGTTATGCCCACCTGAACAGTTGATAAAAATTTACCCGGTGAATTTGCCAAATCCAAAGCAATTTTAGAGCGATGATGCCCTTTCTTATTTAAATCTTCCAACCTTGCCTTACGCGAGGAAACAATCGCAATTTCGGACATTGCGAAGATTCCATTAGCAAAAAACAAAATAAGTAAAATTATTATTTCAATAGTAGTACTATCCATCTTATTTACATCCAGCATTTTCTACTTTAAAGATAATAAAAATATAGATTGGATATTGAAAATTGGTAATTCG
>JAPLFH010000045.1 GCA_026390815.1 Ignavibacteriales bacterium
GGTTATCCAAACTAGATGATATTTTATATCGTATACTGTATGTGATGACTTTCTGTAATTTTCCATTGAGCGAATTTACTAAAGTCTTCGCCTAAAGGCGAGGGTTTTTGCCCGCCAATCCCAGTAAGGGACAATAAAAAAACTAAAATGAACTAAAACTTTAAGTTTACTCTTTCTTTTATTTAGCAGATTGAATTCTTATTTTTGTCCCGAACAACTCGCAATCATAATTGAAGAAAAACATAAACATACTTTCTGATAAGTTTATTCTGGATTTAAGGCAAGCTACTACCGGATATTTATCATCTGAAAATTTTGAAAAATTAATTAATGCATTTGAGCATGAACTGAAAGTTTTTTATTTCTCAGCTTCAACAGAAGCGAACCTGCACAGAATTATTTTTTCTTTATATGATAAGATCTCTTTCCTTTCAGATTGTTTAAAATATCCTTTCCATATACAAATTGTTATTGCAGTAGCAGTAAACAGTAATTTTTTAACTGATGTAATTGTTCGAAATCCAGAATTCTTATCCTGGATATTAAATCCTGAAATTCTAAATCAAAGGATAACTGAAAAGTACATTGAAAATGATATTGGGCAAACATTAACGCGATACAAAACATTTAATGCAAAGGTTAACTACCTTAGAACATTAAAACGAAGAGAACTTTTAAGAATAGGATTGAATGACATTCTTGGCAACACTAATGTAAAAGAAACCACTGAATTGTTATCTATACTGGCAAAAGGAATTAACTCTAAACTGTTTTCACTATGCCACAACGAAGTAATGGCAAAGTACAACTTGAAAATATCCGGGTCAAGATATTGCCTTGCTGCATTAGGAAAATTAGGTGGAGACGAATTAAACTACAGTTCTGATATCGACCTGCTATTATTTTTTGATAAAAATTCGGTCGTAAAACAAAATCCAAGAAAAGAATATTTTGAAATTTTAAGTGAAGCCGCATACTTGTTTGTACAATCTTCAACTGCCATTACGGACAAAGGATATTTGTACAGAGTTGATTTTCGACTTCGTCCCGATGGCAGAAACTCACCACTTTGCCGCACCTTGAAGGATTACCTCCAGTATTATGAAACCAGGGGTGAGGATTGGGAAAGGCAGATGCTAATTAAATTAAGCTTAGTTAGTGGAAGCAAAAAATTATTCGAATCCTTCAACAGTTATGTGCAACATTTTGTGTATCCATCTTCATTTTCTAATTCGCCGTTATCTCAGATTGCAAGAATAAAAAATGATATTGAAAAGAAGGTTGGTGAAAAAGAAAATGTTAAACTTTTTTCTGGCGGCATCCGCGATATTGAATTTTCAGTTCAAGCTCTTCAGCTGTTAAATGGTGGAAAACTAAAAGAATTAAGAACCGGCAATTCACTAACTGCAATTGGAAAGTTACGAGAGAAAAATCTTTTAACTGAAGATGAATCCGCAAGTTTAATTTCTGCTTACAACTTCTATCGGAAAATTGAGCACTTTCTTCAATTGATGAATGATAAGCAGACGCATTTAGTTCCGGAAGATGATGATACTCTTAATAAACTTTCCAGTTATTTACGTTTTAAGGATATAGGTAGTTTCCAGAAGCGAGTAGCGAGCACAAGGAAGCAAATAAAAAAAATATTTGATTCGATAGTTGGTAAGGAAGAAATTAATCCCTCATCTCTGGATAGTATCCAGTTCACAGAAAGAAAGAAAGCAATCGGTAATTTTAAGTATTTGCAAACTGGGCAAGGTTTACTGGAACAAAAGCAGTTCGATAAACAAGCTATAAACTCGTTTCAGAAAATTGAAACTACATTATTCGCTTTTCTAAGTAAAAGTTTAGCACCAGATTCAGTAGTAGAAAATTTTGCACGGATAATAAAAATCCGCCCGCTTCCATCAATCTGGTACAACGAATTTACGGATACAAATTTCTTTTATTCATTTCTAAAAATTTGTGAACGGAATAAAAAAGCCGTTGAATTAATGGTAATTGATAAATCGCTTGGTGATTTGATTCTGAACAGACGTGCTTTTAACGAAAGGTTCGATACTATCGAGAACTTTTCAACTAATCAAATGATCTTCATTCTTTCGGTTCAATTTTGTCTTGGAATTATTAAGGTAGAAAGGCTTTCAAAAATTCTTTCAGAATTTCTTTTGGCAAAAATAAAAACAATTTGTAAATCCTTTTCTTTACCAGATAGATTTTTCATTATCGCATTAGGTAGTTTTGGAACTGATGAAATGACTTTTGGTTCAGACGTTGATTTAATTTTTGCAGTTGAAAATATTCTTAAATACCCAAATGTTCAAACAGAATTTCAAAATCTCTTGTTAAAGCTGAAGGAACAATTAAAACCATTCGATGTTGATAGCAGGTTGAGACCCGAAGGAAAAAGTTCGCAGTTAGTTTGGGATGTGGACAAATATTTTGACTATTTAGAAAATAGAGCTCAAACCTGGGAACTTCAGTCGCTCACCCGGATTAAATTTGTTTATGGTTCAATAGAGCTTTACAATAATTTTCTTGAAGGAGTGAAGAAGCGCGTAAAATTTTTAGAGCATAGTAGTTTGATTAAGGATATTTTAGATATGCGTTCCAAAATGGAAAAGCAATTGCTTTCCACATCTCAGGCTCAATTCGGAAATTTCTTTAACATCAAGCGGAGCCGGGGTGGCTTAGCTGATATTGAATTTATAGTTCAATACCAGGTACTTAAAAATTCAGAATCATTCTCTAAACTGATCGGCAAGAATACAAAAAGTGCAATCAAAATCCTGATAGATTTTTCGGAAAATTTTAATAGCTTTGAAGCGCTGATTGAAAATTATTCTTTTTTAAAAAAGCTCGAAATTTGGGTACAGATTTTATTTGAAACAAATTCGAAAGTAATTCCTTTAGATAATGTAAAGCGAAACCTATTAGCTAATGTGCTGAATTTTAAAATACCAAGGGATTTGGAAGTTGAATTAACAAGAATAAAAAAAGCAAATCATGATTTCTTTAAAAAGATATTTGCCATTTAATTTTTTTACTACTTCGATCATTTGGATTCATGATAATTTTATAAATAACTCATAAAATGTTCGATAACAAATAATAGGTCGGATGTGATATTTCTAAAAAAATATTATACGGTAGTTTCCACATTAAGCATTTTTATTATTTATCTAATTACACTTGCACCAACAGTTATCCAGATAGACGCTGGTGAATTAGCAGCAGTTGAGGCAAAACTTGGGATAGCACATCCAACCGGTTACCCGCTATTTACAGTTCTTGGGTATTTATTTGTGAATCTTCCTTTGCCCTTCTCTGAAATATTTTTAGCAAACTTACTGGCAGCAATTTATTGCAGTATCGGTACTAGTATTTTTGCGGCATCATCTAAATTAGTTTTAGATAATTTGCAATTATTTTCTAAAAAGCAGATCATCCTAAAAAGCAAAAAAACAAAATCCGTAAAGGAGATTGAACAAATAACGGTTGATCCAGAATTAGAGACAAAGATAATATTATCAGTTATTTTGGGTAGTATAGTTTTAGGATTAAGTAAAACATTTTGGTTTCAAAGCACTTCAGTTGAAGTTTATTCATTGCACATTTTACTAATTAACTTAATCATTTACTTTTTATTGCGTGCTTTTATTGAAAAAGATGACGATAAGAAAAGCTGGCTGCTGTTTGCATTAATGCTTGGTTTAGGATTTTCCAATCACATGACAACGATGCTTATTCTTCCGGCAACAGCTTATTTGTATTTTCTTAAAAATCAATTCAACAAAAATGCTTACAAAAAGATTGGGTTAATGCTTGCCATATTTTTTCCAATTTTAATTTTGCTTTACTCTTACCTTCCCATTCGCGCAACACAAAATCCTGAAATCAATTGGGGAAATCCGTTTGATCTGGAGCGAATTTTAAGACATATCTCTGGAAAGCAGTACCAGGTTTGGCTTTTCACTTCAATTGATGCAGCTAAGAAACAATTTACTTATTTCATTAGCAATCTACCATTGGAGTTTGCAACTATCAGTTTGGTTTTTTGTATCATCGGTATTTTCACTTCATTTATTAAAGCAAAAAAGTTTTTCGTGTTTGTAATAATCACTTTTATTTCAACAGTTCTTTATTCAATCAATTATGATATTAATGATATCGACTCATACTTTCTGCTCGCATACATTTCATTTTCTTTCTTTGCCGTATTTGGAATTTATAAATTGATTGATATTCTAACTTTAAAAAAAGAATCAATACTAATTCCAGTTTCTGGAATCTTAGTTTGTATTTTACTTCAGTTCTATATCAATTTTCCCAAAGTAAATCAGAATAATATTTATATAATTGAAGACTATTCTAAATCCTTAATAAACAGCACTGAAAAAAACAGTATTATCTTTAGCTACCAATGGGATTTTTTTGTTTCAGCTTCTTACTATTTTCAACACGTTGATAATTTTAGGAAAGATGTTACGATTATCGATAAGGAATTGCTCAGACGTTCCTGGTATTTTAACCAGATGAAAAGAAACTCTCCACAAATTGCCGAAAGGATTCAACCAGAGATCAATCAATTTTTATCAGCAGTAAAACCATTTGAGCGTGAAGAAAATTATGACCCAAATTTGCTTGAGAATGCGTACCAAAGAGTAATGGCTAAACTTATTTCAGAAAATATTAACGTCCATCCTTTTTATATAGGTCCCGAACTTTTTGATAATGAAATGCAAAATGGACAGTTCGCTTTGCCACAAGGTTACTTTTTAGTACCCGATTTGTTTCTATTTAAAGTTGTGAGAACCACTGAGTATGTGCCATCAAAAGAACCAAATTTTAAAATTCGAATCCCTGAACAAAAAAATTATTACTACAATTTTATAGAAAATACTGTTGGTTCGATGCTGGTAAGAAGGGCAATGTATGAAATGAAATTTGACAAAATTGATAAGGCACGTGTGTATATAAATAAAGTTAAAAAAGATTTTCCTAATTACATAATTCCGGAAGAATTACAAAATGTATTCAAATAAAGATTTTTCCTTAGAACCAAGGATTGATTATTTCAGATTGGTTTGGAATGATTGTAAAATAACATCCAATTGTTGAATTAATTCTTTCTTGTTGTATTTGGGAGCATAGATTGAACCATCAAGCATAAAAATCCTTTTCGTCTTAACATCATAAATAGTATAATTTATAAACGGACCACCTTTGCTTTTATCACTCATTTCCCAAAGCCCTTGAGACGCAAGAGCATAACTTCCGTTGAAATTAACCTCATTTGTCCTTCTAAAATTTTTATTGATTAAAACAAAGGCTTTTTTATTTGTAGATCGGAAATACTTCTCAGTTAATTTATTCCTTATTCCAATTATTGAATCCGGAGTAATTAACTCAGGTGAGGCATTATCGATCCAATGAACAAAAATCCATTTTGCAAAATCTTCTCCGGCATTGCTTCTTAGCCAAACAAATTTTTCAGATGGAATATTCAGTGCTAAATCGAAATTCCTCGGGATGAAAATTTTCCATTTATAATCATTATATAATTTTTCTTCTACGTCATTTCTTTCATAATTTGAACTTGTCAGTGCTGCAAAAATTCTCTTGCCGGATTCTTTGTTAAAGTGTTTTAACAAACCCTCACTATTCCGATAAATATTTTGTTCAAGCGAATCCAGGTTGGGCTGTGTTAAAATCATTACTAACTGGTTTTGCAGCCATAAATTTTGTTTGATGAAATAAATCTGCTTCCCTTTACTTGCTTTCTCTTTTTCCTCTTCATTTAAAATTGTGGAAATCAGGTCTGCTGTTTTTTGATTGGTATTTAATTCAGCTATTAAAAGAATATTTTTGAAGTTCTTCACTTCATCTAATTGTTTAAAATCTTTCAATATCAATTCAAAAGTTTTTTCTGGCTGCGGCGTAAATATTGTTTTCTCAAATGCATATTCTAATGAACCTTTTAACTTTTTATAAACTGAAGAATCTGCTATCACATAAATTTTATCTTCAGGTCCTACAGCTTCCTTTTGCGATTTGCATGAAATACAAAACTGTGCGAGAATCAAAACTGCACAAATGATAAATATATTTTTAGCTTTAAAGTGGAACATTAGTTAGTACCAGGGATAAATTTGGTAGAAATAAGTAATACAATCCCCACATTACAAAACCGACTGATAATGGGATTGTAAGATTATCGTCTGCCCAACCGTAAGAAACATTTTCTGCAATTGCACCAATTGCAACAGCAAAGAAACCAATCATATATTCAATCAATTTCCCGTTGATTTTTGGAGAGACAAGTACAACCAAACATCCGGTTACAAAAAAAGTTAGTGTGCCTTCAAGACTTTTGGAAAGAAATTTATTTTTTCCCCATCTTCTGCCTATCAATGCGGCGGATGAATCGCTGATAATAAGAACTGCAAATGCTGTAACAAAAAAGATTTTGGGAAAAATAAGAATACTGGCAACAGCAGAAATTAAAACATAAGTTGCTCCGTTTAAATTTCTTTTTTTATTATCTCGTTCGTGATCTCTAAGCAGAAAACCAAAAAGGAAATAAAACAATTTTCCAAATGATGGGGATAAATATCTGGTTAAATCGGAAACGATGAAAAAAACAGTTAAGGGAATTAGAATTTTTAATGCTAATTCCCTGGAAATAAAATAATAAATGGTAGGTATTGAAAGCGATGTAAGATGAATTAACTTTCGGTAAAGTTCATCCCGGTAATGAATAGTCCCTCTATCAATTTGAGTCATCTTTCTCTACAGACTCTTTTTGCTTTTTCTTCTCAATTAGTTTTACAACATGTTCAGGAATTTCTTCTTCTTTTTTTGCTTGTTCACCACTTCCATTTTTTTTAATTTGTGGAGGAAGCTCTTCCCCGCGAATAATTTTATCAATTTCTTCTGAATCGAGTATTTCCCTCTCCAACAGAACAAGGGATAACCTGTGCAACGTATCTATATTTTCCGCAAGAATGTCTTGTGCACGCACCATACATTCAATAACTATTTTTTTAATTTCATCATCAATATCCTGAGCAGTTTTTTCGCTGTAATCTTTATGTCGCGTAATTTCTCGACCAAGGAAAATTTCCTCCTCTTTTGTTCCATAGGAAAGCGGACCAAGCTTATCACTCATTCCCCATTCACAAACCATTTTACGGGCTAAAGCAGAAGCTCTTTCAATATCATTTCCAGCACCTGTTGTATAACGGTTGAATACAAGTTTTTCTGCTGCACGTCCACCAAGAGCGTAAGTAATCATTGTTTCTAAGTATTCTTTGGAATAGGTGTGTTTTTCATCCACTGGTAAATAAGTAGTTACACCAAGTGCTCGCCCACGAGGAATTATTGTTACTTTATGAACAGGATCTGCTTCAGGAAGTTTACGTGCAACTAAAACATGTCCAATTTCATGATATGAAGTAATTTTCTTTTCTTCCTCAGAAATAATCATACTTTTTCTTTCCATTCCCATCATAACTTTATCTTTGGCTTCTTCAAAATCACCCATAGAAACAGTTTTTTTATTTTTTCTTGCTGCAAGAAGTGCTGCTTCGTTTACCATATTGGCAATATCGGCACCTGCCAATCCTGGTGTACCTTTTGCCAGAATTAAAAGATCTACATCAGTATCAAGAGGAATTTTTCTTGTATGAACTTTTAAAATTCCTTCTCTTCCTTTTACATCAGGTCTGTCAACTACAATTTGTCTGTCAAATCTTCCTGGGCGCAATAAGGCAGGATCCAAAACATCTGGACGGTTTGTTGCAGCAATTATAATTACACCGCTATTCTGTTCAAATCCATCCATCTCAACCAGTAATTGATTTAGAGTTTGTTCGCGTTCATCATGCCCGCCACCCAAACCTGCTCCACGATGGCGACCAACTGCATCGATTTCATCAATAAAAATAATGCAGGGAGCATTCTTTTTACCCTGGTCGAATAAGTCTCTAACACGGCTTGCGCCAACTCCAACAAACATTTCAACAAAATCGGCACCGCTTATGGAAAAGAAAGGAACACCAGCTTCGCCAGCAACTGCACGCGCTAATAATGTTTTGCCTGTTCCCGGAGGTCCTAATAATAAAACTCCTCTTGGAATTTTTCCGCCAAGTTTCTGAAATTTTGTGGGTTCTTTTAGAAATTCAATAATCTCTTCAAGTTCAGACTTTGCTTCATCGGCACCAGCAACATCCTTAAACGTAACCTTTGTTGCAGATTCGGAAATCAATTTAGCTTTACTCTTTCCGAAATTAAAAATTCCTCTCGTTCCACCGGCTCCACCCTGCATTCTTCGCATGATGAAAATCCAAACCGCAATAATTAGAATCCAGGGAATAAAGCCAAGAAGAATATTCAACCACTCATTTGATTCTTTACTGAATGAATATTTAATATTCTTACTTTTCCAAATTGCTTCCTGATCTTTAAGCAATTCGGCTGGAATGAATACAGTGAATTTTTTTAAATGAACCAATCTTTCATTAACGCTAATTGACTCTTCTTGTTTTAGCTGACCTTCAAAGGAATAGTCTTGTGGATCTGTTTTAACCACTTTTGCTTCGTCAATCTTATCTTCCTGAAGGAAATTCAGGTAAACATCGTAATCTATTTCTGTTGTACTGGAATTTCCGGAACGAAGAAACTGTAAAACTATTACTGCTAAAACAATAACTGCACCCCAACTAAAAACGCTTCTAATTATTTTAGACCAATCAAATTCACCATTTGGATTTGGTCCATCACCGGGTTTTCTCGGTCGTTTTAAGGGAGATCTGTTTCCTGAATTATCTGCCATATATAACTTTTTTGTTTTAAAAAACATTTACTCAAACTCCATTTTCACTTAAAATATAAATCGCGCGTAAATTTCTATACTTTTGTGCATAATCTAAACCATATCCAATAACAAACTTACTTGGAATTTCAAATCCAATATAATCAATTTTTGCATCATAATTAAGACTTGCTGGTTTTACTAAAAGGGATACAATCTTAACGCTGGCCGGTTTATAGTTTTCCATTAACCTTGATATATATTGCAATGAAAGCCCAGTATCTACAATATCCTCAACAACAATTACATCTCTTCCGTTCACATCACAGTTCAAATCTTTAACCATTCTAACTTTCCCAGAGGAAATTTTTGCATCGCCATAACTGGATAAACGAAGAAAATCAACCTCGCAATCAACATCAATATGTTTTACAAGATCAGACATAAAAATAAATGATCCATTTAAGATTCCAATAAATACAGGTGACTTATCCCTGTAATCTTTAGAAATCTGTTTAGATAACTCTTTTACTCTTTTTTGAATTAAATCTTCGCTAAGAAAAACTACAAATTTTTCATCGCCGACAAAAATTTCCTTTGGATTTTGTTTTTCTAATTCATCCATAGTTCGCATACCCTTTTTGTATTTTTGATTATTTTATATCTATCATCTATTCTTAAACCAACAACCCATACTATATTGTTCCTGTTAAGCAAAACAAGCTGTTCCTTTTTTTTGTATGCAGGAACCTTTTGTTCTGTAAGAAAGTTGGCTACATTTTTAAAATTTTTCATTCCCAACGGAATGAATTTATCACCGGCACTCCATCTTCTTAGAATAAACTTTGCCCCAAGATTATCTGCGGAAATTACTTCCCTGAGTTTATCATTATCAAAGCTTAATTCGTCTCTTTTTATGGTATGGATTTTCAATTTCTTATTCTCAACTTGTGTTTCCTCTCCAAGCTTTGTTTTGATGGGATGATTGGTAGACTTAATTGGTTTCAGGTAAACAACTATTTTTTCCCTTTCCCGTACTGCTATAAGGTTACCGGCAAGAAAAACATTTTTGCCAACACGATTATTTACAAGTGATTCAATTTTGGTAAAATCATCATAACAGAATTCCTTATTAAAATTCTTTGTTATGGACTCTTTCAAAATTTCGCCAAAAATTACTTCATCTAATTGAGATATTTTTTTCAAATTAATTGAAAGAATGCCTTCAGAAAAAAATGTAACTTCACTTATAAATGGTTTTATAAAATTACTAACAATAACTTGAGAATTTCTGAATAACTGTGAAGAGTTGAAAAGATTTTTTTCGAGTGAAGGATTTATTTTCTTTTTTAAAAGTGGGATTATTTTATGCCGGAGAAAATTCCTTTCATACTGAATGTTCTTATTTGATTCATCTTGCCTGAAATCGGCATTGACATATTTTAAGTAAGCTAGAATTTCTTCCTTACTTAAAATTAAAAAAGGACGAATAATATTTCCTCTTTGAATCGGAATCCCGGAAATTCCTTTTAGTCCGGTACCCTTTATTAAATTTAGCAGAATTGTTTCTGTATTGTCGTTTATGGTATGTGCTGTAATAATTTTATCATATTTATAATTCTTAGCAATTGATTTTAGAGAACTATAACGTAATTCTCTTGCAGCTTCTTCGATAGAAGCCTTTTTAGAAGCAGCATATTCTTTCACTTTTACTTTTGTTGAATAAATATTGATCTCTAATTTTTCACAAATTGCTTTGCAGAATTCCTCATCCTTATCAGAATTTTTTCCCCGTAAGCCGTGGTTAATATGCGCTGCGCCAAGCGTAATCTTAAATCGTTTTTTAAACTTTTGAAAGAAATGAAGTGCAAAGACTGAATCTGGTCCTCCACTTAATGCGATCAGAATTTTTTCATTAGAAGAAAGCAGGTGGTAGCGATCAATAAATTTAATAACTTTTTGCTCAATTGATTTCATCAGTAGCCAAGTTCTTGTAACCAATCCACAGTTAATTTTTCTTTTTTACCGTTACTTAAAATTCGGGCAACATATTTTCCCAAAACATCAAACTCAAGATTCACATCTTCACCAATTTTTTTATCAGCAAGGTTTGTATGCTTCCAGGTGTGTGGTATAATCGAGACGGTAAATGAGTTTTTATTATAATTTGCAACAGTTAAGCTAATACCTTCTACTGCAATGGAACCAACATTTATTAGGTACTGTAAATATTCCTTCTGGCAGGAAACCGATACAAGGTAACTGGTAGAAAGCTTTTTTATCGTTAAGATTTTTCCAGTAGTATCTACGTGCCCAAGTACAAAATGCCCGCCTAATTTTTTATTCAATGTAAGTGATCTTTCGAGATTAACATTATTATTTAATTTTAATTTTGCCAGGTTGGTTTTTTTAAGTGTTTCTTCAACTGCCTCGACATCAAAAGATTCTTTGTTGAAGTTAACCACAGTTTGGCAGGCGCCATTAATATTAATACTATCGCCAATGTTTAAATCATTCAAAATTGTAATTGAAGAGATGGATATTTTTAATCCGCCGCCAAGTTGCTGTACTTTTTTTACTTTTCCAACTTCTTCAATTAATCCGGTAAACATATTTCTTGTATAATCCTTTTTTTTGTTTTATTGATGTTAGATTCCCGGTGTTACTTCAGAATTAAATTTTCATAAAGTATAAGTGAATTAGATCCACTATTTAATCAATTATTATTTCACCTTTGACGTTTGTCTTTTCACATTTGATACTATTCTACTTATTAAGGACAATTAAAACATCATCTCCAACTTTTTCTACTGAGATTACCTTCAACTTAATCGATCTTTTAATTGATGGGACTCCAAGGCATTCAACAACAGAAAGTCCTCCGCCTAAATATTTTGGACCGATGAACATCATTATATCGTCAAACAAATTTTCTTTTATAAAAGTTGAATAAATTTTCTGCCCGCCTTCTACAAGTAATGATGATATATTTTCCTTAGCAAGTTCTTCCAAAGCATTTCTTAGATTCAATCTTCCATCACCATTTTCTTTAACAAATAATACTTTTACACCATCTTCAATTAGATTTTCAACTTTTTTCTTTTTAGCTATACTGTTCTTTGAAGTAAGAACAATAAGGTTTCCATCCGAAGTGTTGTTGAAAATTTTGTAGATTGGTTTTAGTTTTAGTTGTGAATCAATTATTACCCGTTTTGGATTCCTCCCTTCAACATACCTTACCGTTAAACTTGGATTATCTATTTTTACTGTTGTAGTTCCAACAAGAACAGCATCGTATTCACTTCGTAAATTATGAACATACTTCCTTGATGCAATAGAAGTAATCCATTTTGAATCGTAATTCTTATCAGCAATTTTACCATCTAATGTTTGGGCGGTTTTTAAGGTAACATAAGGAATTTTCTTAGTTATAAACTTGAAGAAGAATTTATTTAATTCTATACATTCTTTTTCTAAAATTCCTACCTTTACTTCAACACCGGCTTGCTTTAACTTTTTTATTCCGTTACCGCTTACAATTGGATTCATATCCAAAGTACCAATAACCACTCTTTTAATCTTATGTTCAATTATTGCATCAACGCAAGGAGGTGTTTTACCAAAATGAGAACAAGGTTCAAGGTTAACATATAAAGTTGCGTCTTCAACATTTTGCTTTGCACTGTTAATCGCGTTTATTTCGGCGTGGCTGCTTCCAAAAGATTTATGGTATCCGGCGCCAAGAATTTTTTCATCCTTAACCAGAATTGCTCCAACCAGAGGATTTGGAGAAACTTTCCCTCTTCCCTTTTTAGCAATCTCTAAGGTTAACTTTATGTAGGATTCGTCATTCAATATATTTATTATTTTTTTTAATTCATCTTAGTCGAAATGGTAGTAAGAGTAAACAGAGAACCTGAGAAAGAAATTATTCTTTCAATTCTTCTACTCGTTCAGGTCCATTGTTCAATGCACTCCAAACCAATTTCTATTTTATAGAAAGGATTTCAAATTCAAGCATACCTGCCGGAGCTTTTACTTTAACTTGATCACCTACTTTTTTACCAACCAAGCCTTGTCCTACAGGAGAAGTAACAGAAATTTTTCCACTTTGGAAGTCTGCTTCTTCCGGAGATACTAATGTATATTCAAAAATATTATCGTTTTTTAAATTCTTTACAGAAACAGTAGAGAGTATTGTAGCTGTTTCCGATGGGATGTTTGATTTTTCAATCAACCTAACTCGTGAAAGAAGATTCTCTAATTTTGAAATCCTTAATTCGAACAATCCTTGTTCTTCTTTTGCTGCATCATACTCAGCATTTTCAGAAAGATCGCCGTGTGCGCGAGCTTCAGCAATTTTTTGTGCCATATTATGCCTTCCATTGGATTTTAACTCGGTTAGTTCTTTTTCTAATTCCAACAATCTTTCTTTTGTTAAATATACAAAGTTTGCTAAAGACATAAATAATCCTATTATTTTCTGAAAGTTTAAAAAAAATTGCCACCGTGTTTAGCAGTGGCACAGCGAAACTACAAAATTTTATTTAGGTTGTCAATAAGACAAGATTAAAATATTCTATTTCCACCATATTCTTTTGATTAAAAAGGAGCTTTTTAAAAATATGGTAAATTTTATCGGAATTTTACTGTTCAACCTCCTGAATTCTGCAGATGGAACGAAAATCGCAGTATCTGCAAACTTTCTGTTCTCTATCTTGAAGTAATGAAAGATTAAATTTGCCAGCTTTAATTCCTTCAACATATTTGTAAACACTCTCTTCGCAAATTTTTATTAATTCTTTGTTGAACTCAATAACTTCATTTTGTTTCTGTTCATCCAATTCTTCAAATGATTTACCTCTCTTAATACTAATGGAAGATTTCCCAAATTGTTCTGCCTTGAACTTCAAAGAATAAATGAATGCGTTCGCAGGTTCATAATCGATCCCGAACTGAGCTTTTAACATTTCTGCCGCAGCAAATATATAAAGCGGAAGTTGAAGTGAAAGTCCCGTGAGCAAATCTTTTTCTGATGGCTTATCGCCGCTTAGTTTATAATCGACAATACTAAACCGTTTTTCCTGTTCATCTATTTCCAGCCGGTCAATTTTACCACGCACATTTATTCCACCGATTGAAAGCCGTTGCAGACTTAAATCATTTTTATTCTCTTCGCCTTTCAATCTGCCGAATCCAAGCTCGAAATATTTTGATAAAAATTCTGAGATGTTCTCCCTTTCAGCTTCAAGAAATTTATATAAAATTGAATTTTGCTTCTTGCCATCTATCCCAAATATTTTTTCCTTTTCGTAAAATGAAAATGGTGAACTGAAAAAAGCATTCCCTACTTCTTTGTCAGCAATGTTAAAAATTAGTTGAATGCATTTATTGAAAACCTCATCGGAACAATTTTTAATTATTATTCTCTTTGTAGTTATTTCTTTGTAAAATTGATAAAGTATTGTGTGCAGCAATGTCCCAAGCTCAAAAGCTTCAATTTCTTCAGTTGGTTCTTTGATAATATTTATGTTAAGAATCCTTTTTAAGAAATATTGATACGGGCACTTGGCATATTGTTCAAGCTGAGTGATTGAATATTCCCTTTCTCCAAGTTGCTTAAGCCTTGCCTGTGCCTCTTCGGAAAGAATAAACTCATTTTCAAAAATTGTTTTGTCTGTTGGCATCAGAAATCCATTATAGATCGATTCTCCAAACGGATCCTTTTTCCGTTCATCAGCAATTTTCAACGATTGATCTATTGCTTCCCAATTTATTTTATCTGTTAAACTTCCAAATTCCTCTTTCGCTTTTTCTAATCCAATTTGCCCAATCAACTTAAGAATTTCATCTGTTGAAAAAACAGAGTGATCATAATCCTTTTCTGATTTTTCCAATACATCAAACTGTAAAAGAAAATCTTTAAGGAGGTTCGATTGTACAAGTTCCTTTCCTTTTTCCTGGATCGGGAATGTTAGATAAAGTCCCTTCTGCCAAGAGCACAGCGCCTGGTAGAAGTGGTATCTTTCTTCAGTCTGATGAATGCTTTCGCTTTTTGCAAATGAATCCGAAGAAAAAATTTCTGGATTAAAACGGGTTGGAAAATCACCGTCACATAATCCTGAAATAAACAGATAATCAAACTTTAAACCCCTGATTTCGTTTATCGTAGTAACTTGTACACCGTAATTAGATTTTTCTTTTACATTAAACCTTGCGGATGATACAGCAGTACGTAATTGATTGAGGAAAAAACTTAACGGAAATTTTATATCGTTTTTTAATTCAAGTTCAAGTAATTCAAAAATCTCTGTAATCGTTTCAAACAATGTTGTTACTGCGCGGATATGTTCTTCTTCCTTTTCATTCACATCAAGGATTAATTTTATCGGCAGTTCAAGTTTATTAACAAGTTCATTTAATTCTGAAAGAAATTCTTTTAGGGTCAACTTCCTGTTAAAAGGTGAAAGTATTTCGGCAAGAGTTTCAATATCAACTAATGCTTTTGAGTAAAAATCTTTTTTCTTTTCAATCTCAGCATAATCTGAATCGCTATTTTCATATAACCCATCAAATGCATCTTTTAAGGTAGTCAGCCAGTTATCGTATCCTGCAACAATCTTCAACTCAGCAGCTGATTTCATCAATCCCGCCAGGTTTATTCCATTAAAGTTCATGAAACCACTACTGAGTGCACGAAAAATATTCTTGTAGTAAAAATCATTCTCAAGAATTTCCAGAAAATTTATTATGCTAATTACTGGATAAGAATTAGCAAGAGAAATCCTATCGGTAAGGTTGTAAGGAATTTCATACAAGGAAAAGCGATCCCTGATAATCGGAGAATACTTTTCAATCAGATTGAATGAAACACAAATCTTATGCGCTTCAACCTTCTTTTCAAGTATAAGCTCTTTTATCTCCTTGGCTATCAGTTCAATTTCCTTTTCCCTGCTCAAGGCTGAAATTGTTAAAATATTTGTTTTGTATTTTTCAATTTTCTTATTGCTGTTTTTAAGAAAAAGATTCTTTCTTGCAGCATTAAAAAAATCATCATCGTCCGAATATGATTTATCCTCAATAATATTAAAATTCCTTGTGATTAATTTATTATAACAATTATCAAGATGTGAAAAGATGAGCGGATTGTATGCGTAGTAATCGAAGTTGAGATAAAGCTTTGTATTTTCTGCTTTCGAAATGGAATTAATAATTTCCACTTCAGGACTAGAAAACTCATCAAAACCATTTATAACAACCAAATCAACTTGCGGATAAATATTCTTAAAACACTTTTGAAAATCTTCCTGGTTTAACTCGTTCAATTTTTCATAAACATCACCGACCTCAAAGGCGCTAAGTGCGGCGCATTTACTTTTATACCTTTCATAAATGGCGGCAATGTCTTCAGCTTTTAGCTTTTCGGAACCAGAAAGATTTTCAGCATCTGCTAATATTTTTTCAGGCGATATTCCCTGTCTTTTGTATTCAGAAATCACGTTATTAATTCTTTGCAATGTGCCGGCAGGAATTTCTGCTTTATATCCTGATAAATATTTCAGTTCTATTTCCGAAACGGTTTGCTTAAGCAAAACAGATGAAGCAGCTTCACTTAATTGTTTGAATAAAAAATTCTCACTTAAAAGTTTTGATGAAATTGTACCGATTGTTTCCAGGTTTATTTTACTTGTAGTTTTATTCGGCAGCAAAGAAATCAGTTCCTTTTTTAAGTAACGGATTTTACGATTGGTTGGCACAACTAAAAGTATTTCGTTCAATCTTTTGGATTGAATTTTTTGGTTGATCAGGAAATCAATATCAACTGATTCGTCTTTTTCTTTGGTAAAGATCATTGTATTTTCAGCATTAAATCCCTGTAAGAAAATAGGATTTGTTTTTTTAAATCTAATTGAAGAAGTGAGATAATTTCATTAAATCGTTTTTCAGCATTACTCTTTCCATTTAATACTAAAGTTTCAAGCTCTAGAAATGTTCCAAGATTTTTCACGGTATCAAGATGGATCCTTGTATTGTGGTAAAGCCATAATTCTCTTTTCTTTTCAACGATGGTTTCAATTTCAAAAACAGATTTAAAGAATTTTTCCACATTATTGCCATCAATTTTTATAATTTCATAATTAGACCATCTTGTATTTCCGCTTTCATCCCGGATGTATTTTATTAATTCGCAGTTTGTATTCTGGATTCTAAGTTTCAATAATCCATCTTTGATTTTGAAATACACATCCCTTTGCTTCAGTACTGTCTGGAAATCCGCATTAATTCTTTTTAAAATTGTCTTAGTTTTTCTGTTCGAATCAAGCTTCAATTTTAGTTCAAGGTTTACGGGCATACTTTTTTACTCTTTTTTATTTCAAGTTGTATTATTTTTTCTTTTCCTGGGATTTGGAGATTTACAAATTCTATTTGAATGCTCAAGAAACCAGATTGTTTAACTTTGGAAACATAAATAATTTATGACTGTTTAATTTGTATTGACAATTTCGAAATAGAGAGTGATATTTAAAACAAAAAACGAAACAACTATGAAATCTTTACTTATTGCAATTATACTAATTCCTTTACTTATTTCAAACGCTCAGCAATTAGGTGAATATGCCTCGGAAAAACCAGCAATTGTATTTCCGGATAGATCACTCGGAGTTGATTTTATGTTCAGTGAAGGAGGTTTCGGACTGGGTGGCTTCTATCGATATAATTTGAGTCAATCTCTAACTTTCTTTTCAGATATTTCATTCTCAGAAGCAAAAGATAACCGAGAAGTTGACTATGTAGATTATTATGGGCGAACATATACACCTAATAAGAAAAATAGAATTTTTCTCATTCCTTTAAGCTTCGGTTTGCAGCAAAGGTTGTTCGAAAATGTTCTTACTGATAACCTGCGTCCATATATTAATTTTGGAATTGGACCAGCTATGGTTGCAACAACACCATACGAAAGAGAATTTTTCAATGCATTTTCTAAAGCTCAAGCTAAATATACAATCAGTGGTTATATCGGCTTGGGTGCTAACTTTGGAATTGATAAATCAAGCTTAGTTGGAATAAACATACGTTACTACGAGGTAAAATTTTTCGATAAAGGTGTTGAAAGTCTTGAAGGCAGATTTCAAAATGAACTGGGCGGATTTTATTTAACAATAAATCTTGGAATTATGTATTGAAAGATGAATATCCGGCATTTGGGGGATTTAATAAAAATGTTTTCAAGTTTCTAAATGACCTGACAAAAAATAATAATGTAGAATGGTTTACTAAAAACCGTGATAGATACCAGAGCGAGCTTGTCCAACCAGCTCGTTCTTTTGTTATTGAGATGCAAGATTTTTTTAACCGGCTTAATCCCGCAATTAGAACCGAACCTAAATTTAACGAAACATTGATGCGCATAAATAAGGATATGAGGTTTTCCAAAGGTGAACCTTATAGAAATTATTTTCTAATCCACTTTGGAAAATTTAAAATGGATTCTGAATTTTATGTTTACTTCGATCCTGATGGATTTTCTTATGGTCTTTTTATAAACAACGGCAAGGATGACAAGAATTTTTATTTTAAAAGAAATCTGGTAAAGTATTCAGAGGAATTTTTAACCCTGCTGGTAAAATATAACCTCAATAATAAATTTGAACTTCATGAACTTAATAAGGAATCTAAGCTTTTAGAAAAAAAATTTGATGGAGATAAACATTTGGAAATATGCAAAGATTTGAAGATGATTCTTATTCAAAAATCCCTTAAAATAACTGATAAGAAAATATTCAGTCCGGGTTTTATAATCGAGGCTATCAAAACTTTTTCAATGCTATACCCTATTTATTGTTTCTCAATTTCACCACAACCTCTTAAGCTAATAGAAGAATTTGAAGAACAGTTTGGAAATGTAATCTAATTTTTTTAAACGGATAAATATAAAACTTGTTCTTTTAAAATTCTCTAATAACAATTTATTATTGAAAATTTCGTATTATTAAAACGATTATTTATCACTTATAAGATATATGAAAATAAAATTTGTTACTTATTTTCTTTTAATAACAGCATTAGAAATTACAATGGCGCAAGAAAATTATTACTTAAATCTGTATAATAATTATGAGAACTTTAAAGAAGAAAGTTTAACCAGAAAATGGTTTAAGCATCAGGATATCCTTCCATTAATTTCCCGACTGAAGAAAAATAAAAATTTCAAGGTTGAGAAAGTCGGATCATCGGTTGAAAAAAGAGACATAAATTTAATCTCTATTGGTACCGGAAAAACTAAAATTTTACTGTGGTCTCAAATGCATGGAGACGAATCCACTGCAACAATGGCGCTCTTTGACATATTCAATTTTTTAAGTTCTGATGATGAATACAATAGTTTAAGAAATAATATTCTTAGCAAAACTACCTTGTATTTCATCCCAATGCTAAATCCGGATGGTGCCGAAAGATTTCAACGTAGAAATGCTATGAGTATAGATATTAACCGTGATGCTGTAAGTCAGCAATCACCAGAAGCAAAAATTTTAAAAAGTATAAGGGATAGTTTGAACCCGGAGTTTGGTTTTAATCTGCACGATCAAAGCACAAGAATGTCTGCCGGTAACACATATAAAACCGCATCAATTTCCTTTCTTGCCCCAGCTTACAATTTTGAAAAAGGCATGAATGAAACCCGGGAACGTTCTGTAAAAGTTATTTCCTACCTGAATAAGATGCTTTCTAATTTTATCCCAGGACATATTGCTAAGTACGATGATAGTTTTGAACCACGCGCTTTTGGGGATAATATTCAAAAATGGGGTACGAGTGCTATTTTAATAGAAACTGGTGGATGGAAGGATGATGATGAGAAACAGTTTTTAAGGAAATTAAATTTTATTGCAATAATTTCAGCATTTAACTCAATTGGTGAAGAAAGCTACAAAACTGAACAGCTTGAAGAATATTTTGCAATACCCAATAATGAAAAATGTATTTTCGATTTGATTATAAGAAACGCTAAACTTAGGTATGATGATACTGTTTTTACAGCAGACATTGGTGTAAATCGTTATGAGGAAGTGGAAGGCGATGCAATTTATTATAAAGGAATAATTGAAGACGTTGGGGACTTATCGGTTTATTTTGGATTTGATGAAATAAATTGCAGTGGACTTGATATTGAAGGTGGAAAATTTTATTCAAAACCTGTTATAAATATTGAAAAAATTCAACAGTTAAATTTACCTGAATTATACCGTGAAGGAATTACTTCAGTATTAATCTCAGGTGATTCAATTAGTTCCAATTTCACAAAATATCCTATTTCAGTTTTTCAGAAAAAGGATGAGAATAATGAAATTCAAATTGGAAAAGCTGCCAATCTTGCAATCAGTCAATCAGGGAAAATGAAGTTTGTAATAATTAATGGATTCGTAAACAATCTAACGAGTTCAGTTAATAAGATTAAGAATGGTATAATTGTCAAATAAGCTAACTCATTGCTAAATGATTTTTAATTTCTTATAATTAAACAGAATTCAATTAGTTCAAATTAAAATATGCTGCCTTACGTAAAAGGAAATATTGATCCTAAAGAGCGACAAAAACACGCTGACTTTGAAAAAGAAGCGATTCCACATATGAGTGCTCTTTATAATTTTGCGCTCCGAATGACTGGGGATGCTGATGATGCTGATGATCTTGTTCAGGAAACCTATCTAAAAGCCTTTCGCTTTTTCGATAAATTTGAAAAAGGAACTAACGCAAAGGCATGGTTGTTCAGAATATTAAAGAACTCCTATATAAACGATTACAGGAAACTGAAAAAAGAACCGAACAAAGTAGATTATGATGACATTGAGAACTTTTATGAAAATATAAAATCAACTGATGTAAAATCCAACCATATGGTGGATGATGTATTTAACAATTTGCTTGATGACCAAATCTCAAGTGCTATCTCATCTCTTCCGGAGGATTTTAGAACAGTGATTATTTTAAGTGACATAGAAGGTTTTTCATATGAAGAGATTGCTGATTTTGTTGATTGCCCGGTTGGTACTGTAAGATCAAGATTGCATAGAGCAAGGAAAATGCTTTATGTTCGACTTCATAAATATGCGCAAGAAAAAGGTTACGTTAAAAGTGATTGATTTAAATTATCCATTTTCGGAGATAAGTATTTGCAACACAATGATATTGTTGAACAGATTACCGCTTTAGCGGATAACGAAATAAAGGATGAAAAGGAAATTGCAAGAATTAAATCTATTCTTGCCCGAAACGTAAATCTGAATATTGAATATCAAGTTCAATCTCAAATAAAAAAATTAATCAACTCTCGTATTGGTTTAGTACCAGTACCATACAATTTACAAAGAAGGATTTCTTCCCAATTACAAGGGGAAATACTTAAAACCTCGTCTCAATCATTTTTCCAGTTTCCATCTATTTCAATTTTTAGAAAACCACAATTTGTTTTAGCGGTGTCATTAGTTTTAATTGGAATTTTATATCTACTCTTCCCATTTCAAGGAATAAATTATTCCGAAATTATAAAAAGACAAAATGGAAGTTCGAATATGTTTGTCCAGGCAATACAAAATTATCAAAACCTAATTGATGGGAAACTTGGGATTCAATTTGCAAATAATGACCCGGATAAGATTAAAAAATATTTTATTGATCAAGGAGTTAAATACGAAACTTTTGTTCCTGTGTTTAATGATTGGGAATTGCATGGCTGTGTTGTTTCGATATTCAATAGTGAGAAACTTGCCCACCATATTTATAAATGTAAAAGTGGAAAATTAATTTATGTTTTTCAGGTGGATGAGGATTGTATAAAGAAAGAAAAAATGTTGGCTCTTTCAGATGATCTGATTAAAATTATGGATGATGGTAAGTATTGTGCATGTGTGGTAGAAAATCGATCTATCCTTATCTGGAAAAATAAACTTAATATCAATATTGCAATTTCTGAAGTAGAATTAAATAATCTTAAAAACAATTTTATTGCTGAAGCTTTTAAATAAGCCTGGTTCTAACAATAAAAATCCGCTTTATATTCTATCAATATAATTAACCAATTAAGTTCTTTTTCACATATTTATCAGAGTAAATCCCTTAAAATTGCTCATTTTTAAGGGATTTTTATTAAAGACAAGCATATTAAACCAGTTGAAAGTTCTAATACATATTTGGCTGATTCCATTTTTTTCGGTAAGTTTAAGGTGTTAAAATCAAAGGTATAATGATGGCAAGAATTAAGAATATAGAGGCGCAATGCTCCGTTTGTGGTAATGTTACAAAAATGGAATTAGCTGGTGAGATCCCCGTTTTCGATAATCCAAATAAAAGATGGGCAAAATGTAAAAAATGTAAACAGATGGTTATAGTTGATATAACAGCAAACGAACACACTAAAGTTAATACAGATGATATTAGTCTGGAAAATTTTTCCGAATATTCCCCTGCAAAAACGTTTGTATTAGGTGAATCGATATACCATAAAACCTGGGATGATTATGGAATGGTTATAGCGAAAGAAATTTCTTCCAATGGACAGAACTCTATTAAAGTTGAGTTTATAAAAGTTGGACAAAAAAAATTAATCGAATCAGTTTTATAAATTAATATACCATCAAGGAAGGTGAAAAAGATTTGGTAGGCATTATAATTCAAGAAAATGAATCAATCGATAAAGCATTAAAGAGATTCAAAAAAAAATACGAACGATCTGGAATTCTTAAAGAATTTAAAAAACGCACTTTTTTTGTTAAGCCCTCGATTGAAAAAAGGATGGAACGGATAAAAGCTCAAAGACGCGCCAGCCGGGAAAACTCTCAGAACGAATAAATATTTACCCCTTTAATTTAAGTGAGACTGGTTTTTATAAAAATCAGTCTCACTTGAATGTTATAAACCACTATAATGAAATCAATTTTTTGTTGCTACCTTTATTCAGGTAATTCTTCTCAAAATGCTTTGTAATCAGGTTGAATGCTTCCTCAGTCGAGTTACAAAAATTCATTAGTTTTAAATCATCGGGATTAATTGTGCCGTACTCGATAAGAACATCGAAGTTGATCACCCTTTTCCAATACTTATCATCATAAACAACAACCAATAAATGCTTTTTAATTTTTTCTGTCTGAAGTAAAGTAATCACTTCCATAAATTCATCCATCGTTCCAAACCCACCAGGAAATACAATTAATGCCTTAGCCAAATAGATGAACCAGAATTTTCTCATAAAAAAGTAATGGAATTCAAATGCCAATTCTGGTGGGACATATTTATTAACAAATTGCTCAAACGGAATACTGATATTCAATCCGATTGAATAACCACCAGCCAACTTTGCCCCTTTATTTGCTGCTTCCATTATTCCAGGACCTCCCCCGCTGCACATTATAAATCTGTTTTCTTCTACTGGTAAATTTAATGACCATTCCGTTAATCTTTTTGATAAATCAACAGCATCTTCATAGTATTTAGACATTTCAACAAGTCTTTGAGCTTGTCTTAATTTTTGTGGGAAATCAGAAACCTTTTTTGGATCCAATTTTTTAATTTCAGCATAATCTTTAAGCGCATCTTTTTTTGATTTGAATCTGGCTGATCCAAACATTACAATTGTATCAACAATGTTTTGTTTTTTAAAACGTGCTCTTGGTTCAAGAAATTCTGCAAGAATTCTTATCGATCTGCCATCGGCTGAATTTAGGAAATCTTGATTCTTATATGCTTTAACAGGACTTTTAGTTTTGCTCATATTATCTCTTAAAAAATGTTCATTAAAATAAGGATTCTAATGATAAATTATTACAAAAAGAAAAGAAATTTTTAATATTCCTTTTTGGATTGACTATATTTACGACCGTTAAAATTATAAACCAGCAACAAAGAACAATGAAAAAAATACTGCTTATTTTACTAATTTCCTTTACTAGTATCTTTTCCAAAGATTATGAATTAATTAAAAGATTGGATAAAATACTTGAAACTCTTCCGCGGGGTACAAAATATGGAATTTTGATTTATAATCCCAACACAAAAGATACCTTATTCAGTGCAAATTCTACAATGCCAATAAAACCAGCATCCAATATTAAACTATTTACAACGGCGGTTTCTTTATCATCCATGGGAAGTGATTATCCAATTTCAACAAAATTATTAAGTGAAGACTTTAAGCTTGATGACGGAATCCTAAATGGAAATTTGTATATCAAAGGATTTGGAAATTCGATTTTTACAGATCATGATATTGATTCATTAGTATCAGTTATAAAAACGATTGGTATAAAAAAAATAACGGGAAAAATTGTTGGCGATGATACCTATTTTGATAATGAATATAAGAGAAGCGATTGGATTATTGATGAGGCAGATGTTGATCCTTTACAACCTGTATCGGCACTATCGATAAATAGAAATAAGATTCAAATTTCATTAAGAGCCTCCGTTAAAACTGGTGGTAGTATTTCTTATTCATTATTTCCGGAATGTTCATTGATTGATATAAAGAATTTGGCGAAGACAACCAAAAGAAAATCTTCAATTCACATTTCACAAAATTTTTTAGAAGGTAAATATGAGATTATAATTTCTGGCGGATTAAAAAGACGAACATCAGGTTCCTATTCAGTTGAAATAGAAAACCCTCCTTTGTTTGCCGCAGAATTATTAAAGGACCGGCTAATCAAATCTGGTATTACCGTTCTTGAAAATGCAGTTATTGGTGAAACTCCAAAAGATGTTAATGAATTATGTGAAAAATCAATTCCATTAAAATATTTATGTAACATAGCAAACAAACGAAGTGATAATTTTATTGCTGAGTGTTTGTTCAAAACTCTTGGTGCTTATTTTAGTGAGAGCCAGGGAAGTGGGTTTTTCGCTACACAGGCAATACTAAGTTTTTTAAAGGAAAATCATATTTATTCTGATAACGTAGTAATTGTGGATGGTTCGGGTCTCTCACATCAAAATCAGGTTACAGTATTAACAATTGTAAATCTATTAGATAGAATTTACCGTAATCCTGAAATCTATTTTGATTATTATAACTCATTATCTATTGCTGGACGAGATGGTACATTAAGAAACCGCCAAATTGGATCAAATGCAGAGAATAATTTTCATGGTAAAACCGGATCCTTGCATGGAGTTTTATCTTTATCAGGTTATATGAAATCAAAATCTGGTAATGATCTAATAATAAGTATGTTATTCGAATATGAACGGGCAGGTAAATCTACTTACAAAACTATTACCGATAGAATAGTTGAAATGTTATAGACTCATGTATCAGTTTGATTTAAGGAAGAACAAAGTTAACGGAGTTTTCAGATAAAAAGTGAGAATGATTAAATTACACATTCTGAATTAGATTTTTCAGAATAAAAAAGCCTATTCCTGTTAAGGAATAAGCTTTAGTATTTTATAAAACTAAATTTACTTTTTGGGTGCTTGTTGAGGTAATGATGGCTGTGTAGGCACACTTTGTTGTCTTGATTGAATTACACTTTCTCTGTCACCACCCGCCGAGGTAGGTAAAAAGAATAAGTTAATCAACAACGTTAAAACTACCAGCGTTCCTGCTAACCACCAAGTTGCTTTACTTAAAAAGTCAGCGGTTCTTCGTGATCCAAACATAGTCCCAATCTGGGCTCCGCCAAAAGTTCCAGCTAATCCCCCACCTTTACTAGCTTGCAAAAGGACAATTACTATTAACATTATTGCAATAAGAACTGTTACAGACACTAAAATAGAATACATTTTTTACTCCTAACTATTTTGTAGCGGGGGAGGGATTCGAACCCCCGACACGTGGATTATGATTCCACTGCTCTAACCGACTGAGCTACCCCGCCACGTCTTTAAAATTTGGATTATAAATATAGGAACACACCAATGAATTTCCAAACCAATCACTTTAATTAAGCTATGTTAATTTTCCAATAAAAGACCATTGAACTGCAATTTTTGGATCAAATAAGAATAATTATCATTCTATAAATTCAACTTAAAGTTATTTTAAATCTCTTCCTTAGCAAATAAATAAAAATGGGTGCACCAATAAGTGCCGTGATTGCTCCAACAGGAATTTCCGCTGGTGCAATGATTACTCTTGCAATACTATCAGCAAGTGCTAAATAAGAAGCTCCAATAAGAAAAGATGCTGGAATGACGATCCTGTTGTCTACACCAAAAATCATTCTACAAATATGAGGAATTAGTAATCCTACAAAACCGATTATTCCACTTACAGAAACTAAAACTCCTACCAATAAACTTGAAAGAATATATGTAACATTTCTAAGCAGAGAAGTATTGATTCCCAAATGCTGGGCTGTGGCACTTCCAAGCGAAAGTACATTATATTTCTGTCCGTTTAAACTAAGAATGAAGGAAATTATAATTGAAACTGGTAGAATAAAATAAGATGTTTTTGCATCAGCAATGGAAAGATGACCCATCAACCAGAAAACAGCAGTACGTAAAGATTCATTTAGAAATGTTACAAGAACTAATATTACAGCGGAAAAAAAAGCTCCGATCATTACTCCGGAAAGAAGCATAACATTTGGTTCTAACTCACCAAACCTTTTACCAAATAGAAATACAAGAAATATTACACTTATTGCTCCCAAAAAAGAAAAGACTTGTGTTGCAATAAATCCGGCACCAATAACCATAGAAAGAACCGCTCCAAAAGCAGCTCCGCTTGATATACCGAGGATGTACGGCTCAGCAAGTGGATTCATAAGTATTGCTTGAAACACAGCTCCACACACAGACAAACCTCCGCCAACTGCAATTGCTAATAAAACTCTTGGAAGTCGAACTTCATAGACTATTTGCTTTGTTAGATCGGTTGCTTCACCAATAAAGAATAAATGAAATAAATCGTTGAGGGAGATTGAAACTGATCCAACTAATAAACTAATTGTACCAGCAATAATTGTAACTATAAAAAGTAATGTGATTTTTAAGATGTATGGAGAAATTTTTAATCTTCTATTTGCTTCCATAAGTAATCAAGTAAGGAATTCAATCCAAGTTTGGAAGTTGCTGAAATTACATAAACCGGATCAGAATAATTTTTTAATTTTGTTTTTTTTACTTTTGCAACCTCCTTTTCCGTAAGCAAGTCTGCTTTAGTTAGAGCAATGATTTTTTTCTTCTGAGATAGTTCCTGACTGAATTGAGCTAATTCATTCAACAAAGTATCGTAATCTCTTTGATAATCATCAGAAGTAACATCAATTAATATTAACAAGATTCTAGTTCGTTCAATATGCCGCAAAAATTTAATACCTAAACCTTTACCGGAGTGTGCGCCTTCTATAATTCCAGGAATATCTGCAACAACAAAACTTTTATAATCTTTATATTTTACAATTCCAAGATTAGGTTCAAGTGTCGTAAATGGATAATCTGCAATTTTGGGACGTGCATCTGAAACTACCGAAATCAACGTCGATTTACCGGCATTTGGAAATCCTACTAAACCAACATCTGCAATTAATTTTAGTTCAAGAATAATTTTTATTTCTTCGCCGGATCTGCCAGACTCAGCAAATCGAGGTGTTTGATGCGTTGCTGTTGCAAATTTGCTGTTACCTCTGCCACCTTTTCCACCCCTTGCTACAACATAACTTTTTCCATCCTCATTCAAATCGAAAAGAATTTCCTGAGATTCGGCATCTTTAATTACAGTACCGGGTGGCACTTTTATTATTAAATCCTCTCCCCCTTTTCCATCTTTTAAAGAGCTTCCGCCTGGTGCTCCTTTCTGAGCATCATATTTGCGCTTATATCTAAAGTCAAGTAATGTATGAAGGTTATGGTGCGCCTGGAAAATAATATCGCCACCATTTCCACCATCACCGCCGGCAGGTCCACCTTTGGGAACGTATTTTTCCCGTCTGAATGAGACTGAACCATCACCGCCGTTTCCCGCTTTAATTAATATTTCTGCATAATCTATAAACATTATTCTTGCTTAAAGTATTCTGTTACAATACTTTTAAGTACGCTTGCCTCTTTAGATGTTGATTTTATATGATTAGACTTAAACAACGATTCGAGAACATTAATTGCCTCTTCACGGTTACTGCATTCAGAAAGTGTTTCAAAAGTTTGAGCAAAATCTTCTGCATCATCTGCAAAAACAACAGTTACAATTCTATCAATATCTTTGCCTTTGAAAAAATCAGAAATATCTTTTTTGTATTTAACAGCTTTATTAATAACTCACCTTACGCAACCCGATGCGTATAGTTATATTTTTTAGAATTTCATAGCGAAAGAAACTTTGAGATTTTCCAGTTGATTAAAAGCTGCACGATTTGCAGTAAGATACAATTTAGCTCGCAATGCTGTTG